>WRGY01000114.1 GCA_009786925.1 Defluviitaleaceae bacterium
TATTACTCGTAAATGCTTACATGACACAGATGTTTTGCTTGAGGTGCTGACAAAATTTGCACAATAACAGGTTTTACCAAAAATCAAAATGCCGTGCTTGTATTTTCGAGGGTTAGTTCGGGAGTGATTGAATGTCGCAAGCGAATAATCTATACCCCGAAAATTCTTATTTACCGATATATCCAACCCCATGTATAATAGGGTGAAGTATTAGGAATTTCAAAAAAATTCAAAAGGGAGCAAGCCGATGAATACATTAATCGCAGTAAATATAGCCCCATTCGGTGTGGGCGATGAACTCTCGAAGTATATAGCGGAAGTTGTTAAGGTTATCGAAGCATCCGGGCTTCCCAGCCGCACCACTTCAATGTTTACCGAACTGGAAGGTGAATGGGATGAGGTTATGAAGGTTGTAAAAGACGCAACCTTTGTACTCGCGGAAAAAGGGATTCGCACCGGCGTTACCTTAAAAGCCGACATTCGACCCGGATATACTAACAGAATGACAGGAAAAGTTGAAAAACTTAATAGCATATTGGGCGGGAATCGCGGCTGAGAACAACTAACCAACAGAGGGGAGCGGTATCATATGGACAAACATTTTTGCACATGCCCTGTTGAAAACTGTCAACACCATCCGTCGACTAAGGGCGTGTTGAAAAATGGGTAAAATCGGGTCAAAAAATGCCCGCAAACCCGCATTGCTTCGTTACCAAAATTGCAATAATCAACATGCCCACTAACGGAAAAGGCTGTGACTCGTGTATCCAAAAAAATCTGAAGCAAGGCGAGATTCCTGCTTGTTTTTTCCTTTCCGTTTCTGATGATGTGGACGGCTTGACAGAATTCTCTGTCGAGAGTTTTGTTGCGTTTTATTTGAAGCATAAGGGTATGCCGGGGATTCAAAAATGCCGTCACTATGGACAGCATTTTAGTGTTGGTTAGCCTCGTTTTTCAGTCTTTGTTTGGTGTTGCACCTTGTACAAACTGCCAAGTGTATATTCTGAAAACGTGCTATAATTCAACGTTATTTTTTTGTACCCCCACTTACCATATCAATAACCACCCTTACGATGATATCTCTTTTCAGCACCTTTTTCTTGCATTTTGCCTCATCTTCAACAAAGATGAAATGCTTAAAAAAGTGCCTAAATTCAAGAATTTCTAGGTATTGCGGTGACGTAGTAAAACACTTGTCTCCACCTTGCCTGTGAAAGGAAACATGTCCACAGGTTGTACAGTCACTATTTCATATCCACCCTCTACCAAAATTTTAATATCACGCGCAAGGGTCGCGGGGTCGCAGGATACATAGACGATTTTTTTTATCAATGCCTCACAAAGTGCGTGCAGCAGCTCTTTTTCGCAACCCTTGCGAGGAGGGTCAAGGAAAACAACATCCGGAGAGATTTCTCCAGATTGCATGAGTCTTGGGATTACTTCCTCTGCGGCACCGCATACAAAATCGGCATTTTTTATGCCGTTTAGTTCGGCGTTTTTTTGTGCATCTGCTACTGCGGGAGCTACTATGTCTACACCAAGCACATGCCTTGCGTGTTTTGCAACAAAAATAGCGATACTACCTACGCCACAATGAGCATCAATCACATCCTGTGTGCCGTCTAATGCCGCCTGCGAAAGTGCTGTCTCGTACAAAGTTGTAGTCTGCACGGGATTTATTTGAAAAAATGACGGTGCGGAAAGCTGATATTTTGCATCGCCTATTTTCTCGTAGATATAGCCTGTGCCGCTTAGTGTTTTAAAGTTATCACCCATAATTGTGTTGCCCTTTGTTGTGTTTTCATTTATGAGGATTGTGGTTACACCTTGGGCGGCCAATTCCTCAATAAATGCGGCATGAGGCGCGGGGAGCTTTTTCCCGTTAAGCACAAGTACGACCATCACCTCACCCGAAGAAAAACTTGTCCTTATGATTATGTGTCGTACTAATCCCTTGTGAGCGATTTCGTCGTAGGCGATAATTTTATATTGGAGCATATATTTTTTTACAGCGGAAATAATCCCGATATGTGCAATATGCTGGATATTACAATCCGTGATTTCTATGAGTCGGTGACTACGTAGAGCATACATGCCTATGCCCTGTGGCGTTACGGGGAAAACCGCCTTATTTCTGTAACGAATCGGGTTTTCCATCCCGATTACATCATTGACCGGTGGGTTTTTGAGTCCGCCTATTTTTTCTAATGCTTTGATTACGATTTGTTTTTTGAATCCTAATTGCGCGTTATAGTCACAGTGTTGCCACTGACAGCCGCCGCATTGCTCTGAAACAGCACAGGGGCTTTTTTTACGAAACGGAGAAGGTGTTATTATTTGTGCGATTTTTCCATACCCATAGGTCTTTTTTACCTTTACAATAATCGTATCAATTACATCACCGGGCAGTCCGTCGGCAACAAATACAACAAAATCCCCTACATATCCCAGTCCAAAACCCTTTGATGTGGCCTCTTTTATCTCTATTACATGACGAGCATTTTTTTTCATGAAGAGCGACCGCCATTTTGGTCGCCATTTGGTTTCCGTATATATCTGTTAAGCGATTTTTGGAATGTCGTCCATCTGCCCGGGCTTGTATCTTTATCATAAATTTCTGCAAAGGTAGTGAGTTTTGCGTCTATGTTATCAGCAAAGTGGATAATCATTGCCTCGGGCGTAGCGGGGATTTTTGGCGAACCAAACTCATACTCGCCGTGATGTGCCACTATACAATGCTTAATTAATGATGCCGTTTCGTGTGGGAATTTTTCTATTTTTGCGATTTCGGCCGTTACCATCTCGAGACCGATTATGATATGACCGAGCATTTGGCCATCGTCGGTATATTCGTTCTGAGGCAATGCAGAAAGTTCACGAATTTTCCCTATATCATGCAAAAGCGCGCCTGCCAAAAGCAAATCCATGTCAATATATTTGTAACGCGCACCCAAAAACATACATGTCTCCGCCACAGAGAGGGTATGCTCCAACAGTCCGCCCAAATATGCGTGATGCATATGCATTGCAGCAGAATGCTTTTTAAAGGCATCGGCATGTTCTTCAAAAATGCCTTTCAGTAGCTTTTTAATAAACGGATTTTTTGCATTATTAATAAGCGAAGTTACTTTCCCAAACATCTCACTCACGTCTTTTTCTGTGCTTGGGATAAAATTGCTTACTTCGTATTCGCCTTCAAGACTTTTGCGCAGCTTCATTACTTTTAGTTGCAATTCACCGTTATAGGTGCTTACAATGCCATCTATTTTTACTATGTCGCCTTCTTCAAACTGGGCAATTTCGTTTGTGATTTCCCAAATTTTTGTATCAACTACTCCTGTTTTATCCTGTAATTTTAACGAAAAAAATGTTTTGCCGGCTTTGGATTCGCGGCTTTCTTTTTTTTTGCAAAAATAATGCTCTATTACGCGCTCGCCTTCGCGGAGTTCTTTTATATACTTCATAAAGCCTCACCTCGTCACAGGATTGTAACATAACCTTTGAAAATTTCCAAAGGTTATGTTACAATCCTGTTGCACAATACTTATGAGGGGGCAAACAAAAATGGACTTTTTACAAAGTGTAAAGAACCGTGCTAAATCACAATTAAAAACGATTGTTTTACCCGAGGCAACAGACCCACGTACCATCAAAGCCACACAGCAAATCCTCGCAGAGGGATTGGCAAAAATAATATTAATAGGAAATAAGGCGGATATAGAAAGCGCGGCAAAAGCCGAAAACGCAAATATTTCTTCTGCCACAATCATAGACCCTAGCACATATGCAGAACTCGACAACCTCGCAAACATACTCTACGAGTTGCGCAAAGCCAAGGGGCTTACACAAGAAGAAGCAAAAAAACAACTAACAGAAAATGGCGCGACCCTCGGCGTTATGCTTGTCCATGTAGGCACAGCAGACGGTATGGTAGCGGGTGCTGTTTATTCTACGGCGGATGTGCTTCGTCCGAGCTTGCAGATATTAAAAACTGCGCCGGGCGTTTCAATTGTCTCGTCGTTTTTTGTTATGGTCGTTCCTGATTGCGAATACGGCAACGACGGCGTATTTATCTTCTCCGACTGCGGCCTTGTGCAAAATCCAAATGCAGAAGAACTAGCGGCCATCGCCCTATCTTCTTCTGATTCATATCGCGCCCTCTTTGGCGAAGAACCGACAGTAGCAATGCTCTCCCACTCCACAATGGGCAGTGCGAAACACCCCGATGTAACAAAAGTAACCGAAGCAACAAAAATTTTAAAAGAAAAAGCTCCTGCCCTAAAGGCCGACGGCGAGTTCCAGCTTGATGCCGCGATAGTGCCTTCTATCGGCGCAAGCAAAGCCCCCGGCAACCCTGTAGCGGGCAAAGCAAATGTATTAATATTCCCAGACCTCGACTCCGCAAACATAGGGTACAAACTCACAGAACGTCTGGCAAAAGCTAAAGCTTACGGCCCTGTGACACAGGGGATTGCAAAACCTGTAAACGACCTGTCACGCGGTTGCAGTGCCGAGGATATTGTCGGTGTAGTAGCAATCACGGCCGTCCAAGCGAGCAAATAAATATACCGCGCAAAGCGCGACCAAGGAGAATTTATAATGTATGTATTAGTTATCAATGCGGGGTCGTCCTCGCTAAAGTACCAGCTTCTTAACATGACCGACGAGAGCGTCTTAGCAAAAGGACTTTGTGAGCGGATTGGCATCGACGGTCGCCTTGTTCACGAGACGGATAAGGGCAAGCATAATGCAGACCTTGCCATGCCCGACCATGCCGCCGCCATCGCCATCGTACTCGACACCCTTATCAGCCCCGACCATGGTGTGATTAAATCTAAGGACGAAGTAAAAGCTGTAGGCCATCGTGTAGTACACGGCGGAGAAACCTTTACCGCCTCTGCACTCATCACCGATGAGGTAGAAAAAGCAATCGAAGCGGTAAGCGATTTGGCACCACTACACAATCCTCCAAACCTCACAGGTATACGAGCTTGCAAAGAGAATATGCCGGGCGTACCACAGGTGGCTGTTTTCGATACTGCGTTCCACCAGACCATGCCCGAAAAAGCATTCCTCTACGCCATCGACTACGAGTTATACAAAAAGCATAAAATCCGCCGCTACGGATTCCACGGCACAAGCCACAAATATGTATCAGAATACGCGCCAAAACTTTTAAACAAACCTGCAAAAGACCTTAAAATCGTAACATGCCACCTCGGCAACGGCGTGAGCCTCTGTGCTGTAGATGGCGGCGTGTCAGTAGACACATCCATGGGCATGACCCCACTCGAAGGTCTCGCCATGGGGACACGTTGCGGAGACATAGACCCCGCCGTGGTGCAATATATTATGGAAAAGGAAAGTATCAGTGCGCAAGAAGCGGGCGACATCCTTAACAAAAAATCAGGTATGCTCGGCATAAGCGGCGTATCCAGCGACTTCCGCGACCTTTTCACAGCATCATGCGACGGCAACAAACGAGCCTCTGCCGCCATGGACGTTTTTGCATATCGCGTAGCGGGCTATATCGGACGCTATGCCGCTTGTATGAACGGTCTCGACGCAATCGTATTTACTGCCGGTATAGGCGAAAATGACGTGGGCATCCGCGAAAAAGTATGCGACTATCTCACATGGTTTGGTGTAGACATCGACCCTGCACTAAACGGAAAAAGAGGTCAAGCATTAGATGTTTCCAAACCAAATGCAAAGGTACGTGTACTTGTTATTCCTACAAATGAGGAGCTTGTAATCGCACGCGATACGAAGTCGATACTAAACCTTTAATTCTTGGGAGGGATATAAATGAATCCTATACACAGCTTCGAGCTTTCCGGTGGGAAGGGCGGTTTAATGGGAATGTTTGGTGCAAAACCTATGCTTGGCATTGCTGACAATGGTTTTGTGTACAACGAAGGCAAGGATAAAAAAGAAATCCCATTTTCTGCCGTAAAGGAAGTCAGTTATAGCAAATATTACTCAGTCGTAACCATTACCCACTCCGAAATCAAAAAATTTACACTCGTCAATGTCGCCGTGTTCGAAGCAATATGGTCTGATTTTGTGCGAAAAAAAGGTTTAACAATAAAAACTAAAGCCGAATAGGAGAATTTGTATGTTTGTAAACGCAAAAGAAATGCTGCAAAAAGCCGCAAAAGAAAAATATGCGGTAGCACAAATTAATATTAATAACCTTGAATGGACAAAAGCCGCTCTCACCACTGCGCAAGAGCAAAAAAGCCCTATCATTTTGGGCGTAACAGGCGGCGCGGCAAAGTACATGGGTGGTTTTGCTACAGTTGTACAAATGGCAAAGACCATGGACAAATGCCTTGGCATTACCGTACCCGTGGCGATTCATCTTGACCATGGTAGCTATGACGAGTGTTTGGCGTGCATAGACGCAGGTTTTACCAGCATTATGTTTGACGGCAGTCACTTCCCCTTCGAAGAAAACGTTGCAAAAACAAAGGAAATGATAGCCCTCTCACATAAAAACAATATGACACTCGAAGCCGAAGTAGGCGCAATCGGTGGCGAAGAGGATGGCGTAGTGGGCAACGGCGATGTGGCAGACCCAAATGAATGTAAAGCAATTGCAGACCTCGGCGTAGACTTTCTTGCGGCAGGCATCGGAAACATACACGGCTCGTATCCCGACAACTGGCCGGGTCTGGACTTTGGTGTACTCACAAAAGTCGCAGAACTCACGAAAGGCTTGCCGCTTGTACTGCATGGAGGCACAGGCATTCCCGTAGAAATGGTGCAAAAGGCGATTTCGCTCGGCGTAGCAAAAATCAACGTAAATACAGAATGCCAACTCGCGTTTGCGGCGGCCACACGTAAATATGTAGAAGAGGGCAAGGACAGACAAGGCAAGGGCTTTGACCCACGCAAGCTCCTTGCACCCGGCGCAGAGGCCATAAAACAAGTCGTAAAGGAAAAATTTGAGCTGTTTGGCTCGGTTAACAAGGCATAGAAGGGACTAATATAAATGAGGAAATATCGTCTTTTGGGTGCGATTTTTGTTTTTGTATTTATTTTTGTCGTACCCGTACAAGCACGTGAAATACCCTCGTCATTTAACTACTCTGTAGATTTTTTCCTATCAATAGAAATGCAAGGTGATGTTTACGAAGAGCTGGCTTCCATTTTTAGATTTTTTGAAAATGGGCTTGGGTTTAGCATAAACGGTACTCATGTACGTGATGAGTTTGCTTTTTCTGATTTTATGCAGATTGGGCTATACAATCTCAGCGATGTGCTTCACACATTGCCTGTGGATATACCGATTATGCCATTGCTTACGATTATGGGCGTGGACTTGTCCGAGCCTATACGTATTTGGACCGAAGCGGATTTTACAAATCTGTCGGAGCCGGATATAAAATTTATTTTTGAATTGCCGTCAGTCCTTAGGCTTATGCTCACTTTTGTGGATGAGGCATTTGCGAGGCAATTTCTTGTACTGGATATGACAGAAATAATGACGGATTTGTTTTCAGAACTTGATGTAGAAATCCGCTTGATTTCTGATGAGCAGATGTCGGAGTTTGTACATTACTTTGGAGAAGCCGCGTCCGATTTGCAATCAGACATTATGGAGTGGATGACATATGCACAATCAGAAATGTCGGATTATCTGACCATACACACGTTTAAGCGTGGAGTAGAACGACTCGAAGATGCTTTCCGAGTATATGTAGAGCTGGATTTTGCCATCAGCGACCGCGACTCTGCCGCAAATTTTGTATTAGAATTTAACGCCGCATTTACAAACATAAATAATGTGACAGAGCGCGTTCCACTACCAGAGCTTACACCGGAAAACAGCTTTAGCCCGCTGGGGTAAAGCCATCTACACACTGCCCGACTCGTAGGTAAACCCTTGGCCGTGTACGTCTGATACCGTATCGGTTATCATAAATGCCTCTTTGTCGTATTTGTTTACGATGGTGAGTAACTGTTGATAATTTTTTGAGCTTAGAGTTACCATCATCATGGGACGGTCTTGTTTTTCGAACGCGCCTGTGGATGGGATGAGGGTCACGCCGCGTTTTACTTCGTGCAATACGTCTTTTGTGATTTGCTCGTGAGCATCACTGATTATATAGACCATTTTCTTTTTGTTGATGCCGTTTTCGATATAGCTCATGGTTGCAGATGTGATGAAAATGGAGAAGATGGCGAAGAAGAATGCATCCATATCAAACACAATCAGGCTCAAAACCACAACAATACCATCTGTAATAAACAGCCCTATCGAGGGACTCATATTAAAATGTTTTTGCAAAATCAGCGGCGGAATGGCAGTTCCGCCGCTGCTTGCTTTGTTCTTGTATAAAATACTTATTGCTATGCCAAAAATCACACTGCCAAATACCATCGAGAGCATTCTGTCGCTCACCAGCATAACACGCGGCATTATTGCAACAAACATGGGCAGTAACAATGCGCCTATGGCTGTGTTAAAGAACACTTCTTTTCCCAAAAATACAAGAGCGAGTACCAAAACAAGGCCGTTGCCGATGTAAATCACGGTAGAGCGACTCATGCCGAGCCATTCTTCTATTATGATGGCAAGCCCTGTAAGGCCGCCGGCCGCGATATAGTGCGGCCCAAGAAACATGTTTACACAAACCGCAACAAGTATAATAGAAAACACAATCCAAAATAATTTTTTTGCCCAAAATATTACTGACTCCATGGTGAACATGCCTCGTTTCGATATAATTATACTATGGTTTACAAAAGAAGTTTTTTTATTCACTCCCTGTAGAGTGTCATATGGGTTTCTTCGAGTTGTTTTATAATCGGTAGCTTTTGTGGGCATTTTTCTTCACAAACGCCGCATTTTGTGCAATCGGCGGGACTCGCGCTCTTTACCCACTCTTTGCCGCGGATGACATTGTTGTAACTCGCTACAGAATGCTCTGTCAGCTCGTATACGCGGTGATTATTCATTAGCCCAAAAAGATGCGGGATATTTATATCCTTTGGGCAGGGCTTACAATAATCGCAGGATGTGCAGTATAGCTGTGCGAGCTTTTTGTTTTCGTCCATCATTTTTTTGACTTGTGCGATTTCTGTATCGTCGAGGCTACCGCCACGCGATGATATTTTTGCGTTTTCTTCTACATGGGCGAGTGTACTCATGCCCGACAATGCGATGTCCACGGTTGGGTTTGCCAGCACAAAGCGCATTGCCATCTCTGCCGTACTTGCGGGTTTTTCTTTTAAAAGCCCGCGGATAATATCGCTGGGCGCACCGAGTTTTCCGCCGCCTACCGGCCCCATTATTACCGTGCCGAGTCCTTTTTCTTTAGCATATGCGATATTTTCTTCGTTGGAACGGTCGAGCAAGTTGTACTGGATAAGCACACTCTCAAAACGACCGCTGTCTATGATGTAGCGTAGGTTTTCTGCACTATCATGATATGAAAATGAGATATGCTTGATTAGACCCTCGTTTTTTGCACGTTCTGCGGCTTGCAACGGGCCGTTTTGCAACTTTTCCCATGATTTAAAGCCTTGGAGATTAATACCCCAAAAATGATAGAAATCTATCGAGGGCAGGTCGAGGTTTTTTAGAGATGTTTCCAGCCGCTTTAGCCAGTCATCCGCACTCTCGTTTTCGATTGGATTTTTTGTAGATACATATATTTTATTACCCTTCCAGCTACGTAGTGCGCGTCCCACTGCCGCTTCGCTTAGTTTTTCGCAGTAATATGGTGCGGTGTCGATATAGTTTACCCCAAGCTCAAATGCACGATGCATCATCGGGATAGCCAGGTCGTCGTTGATTTCGATTTTGTCGCCCTCGCCCCTCATAGGAAGCCGCATTGCACCAAATCCCAACGCAGACATCTTTATTCCCGTTTTTCCAAATTCATTTAATATCATAATCTATACCCCTTTCGTATTTTTAAACAGAAAAAAACCCTAACCGTTTTTGCTGTCAGGGTAATCTCATTATATTGCCTTATTTACCATTTTCATGAGCCGTGATTTCTTCCTCGAGGCTGTGTTTTTGTGGTACACGCCTTTGGAGGCGGCTTTATCTATAGCGGCGATGGCTTGCAGAAGAAGTGCTTTTGTATCTGCTTCTTTTGCATTTGCCGCAATTACTACTTTTTTAACCGCTGTTTTTGTTAAAGACTTAACATGTTTATTACGCGCATGTCTTTTTGCGGCTACTCTAACGCGCTTTTGTGCTGATTTAATATTTGCCAAAACTGTCACCTCCTCCGACTTGCGTATTTTGCCAAAAAACAAGGTAAATGTCAAGCACAAACCAGTATATATACCATCTCATTAACGATTTTTTGGCTTGCGACGAGCGAAAAACGGCTGAGTGCGCCGCTAACGATAGCATGATTAAATGAAGCGGCGTAGTTTTTCTCCATACCCTTTTCTCGTCCGCCGAGGCTTTTTAGCGGATAAGAAATCACCAAAAAGCGCGAATTGAGTGAGTTTGCAAGCTCATAGCCACGCCCCGATTTTTGTGCTTCTAATACGGGAACCAGCTTTAGCATTAGCGCGAGGTCTACGTTTTCGGACGGATTTTCTATGGCAAGGTCGGCACATTTTGCAGTCTGTGGCAAACCTGACAACTCAAAAAATCTATTGAGTAAATCCTTTGTATGCAGGTCTATGTCATATGCATAATAAGTATGCGGAGAAAACGGCATGAGCGACAATGCAAACGGATTGTACCCACAACCCAAATCCAGCAAAGTATCCACCGCGCCCGTATGCTTTCCGATAAATTCATAAAACTGTGCGATATGAGAAATGCGTTCCTTTGTAGATGAATGAAGGCTCAAAATCTGCTCGTTTATGCCTCGGTCAAAACTCGATGAGTCCAAAAGTTCACGAGCTTTTTTATATGACTTACCCTGCATATACGCTCCATACATTTTGTGCATTTGGGTCTTTGCGGCTTTGAGCGGGTCTTTTTTTTGTGCGTTTTCTGCAAAAATCCGCTCAACAAGTGGTTGGTACAGCATATCGTATTTTTTCATGACAGTCGTTCCATCAACATCGTATAAAACCTAAGGTTATGAATAGTCGCAAGCCGCGCCGCAAGCCCGTCACCAATCACGGCCAAATGTCGCAAATATCCCCGAGAATAGTTTGTACAAGTAAAGCAGTCGCAAAACTCGGAAACAGGCCGAGAGTCGCGCCTATGCTCATCATCCAAAATATAATGGTAGCTATAAAAATCGCCGCACACACCATCAGCGTCATTAAATACATAAAGCCGATTGTGACGTGCTTCTCGCGTGGGTATTACGCAGTCAAAGAGATTGTATCCCAGTCGTACACATGCCACAATATTTTCGGGTTTGCCTATGCCCATCGCGTATTTTATACCGTCATCAGGCATCAGCTCCGCCGTATACGCCAAGATTTCTTCCATGAGCCGCCCTTCTGCATCCAAAGGCCAACCACCAAAGCCAAAACTTGTGTAACCCATAGAAATCAATGCCTCGGCGCATTCCTTACGTAAGGACTTGTCGTTACCGCCTTGGATGATTCCAAACAAGCGGCTTTGGCCTTTGCTTAGGCTTTTAAACGTGCGCATACATTTTTCGCCCCAGCGGATGGTCGTATCCACGGCCTTTTTTTGCACATCATCCGAGTCGGCGGGATGTGTGCAGTAGTCCAAGGCCATCAGCACATCTGAGCCATATGCCAATTGCGACTGTATACATTTTTCGGGAGTGATGACGGTTTTTTTCCCGTCTCTGCGAAAGATGATTTCATTAGGGCGGATTTCTCCCATGGACGCATTCTCTCGCAAAAGCGAAAACACCTGAAATCCGCCCGAGTCGGTGATGATGGGGCGTTTCCAGCCTGCAAATTTGTTTAACCCGCCAAGGGCTTTTATAGTAGTCGCGCCGGGTTTTGTCATGAGGTGGTATGCGTTCATAACAAGCCCCTGCACCCCACAGTTTTCCAAATCCGTACTATCCACACAGCGCACCACGCCGCGTGTCCCATCCGGGAAAAACGCGGGCAATGATACTTCGCCATGCGGCAAGACTAAAGTAGACATGTCTTCACCCTTAACATCGCTGCATATATTTCTTTTTTCGAGAGTTTGTCATCAGACGAGTGCAATATACGAGAGGCTTCTTTTAGCGTGCAGTATTGTTTGATTATTATATCAATAAGCCGCGCTTCCACTGTGATTTCTTCTGTCACTTCGACTTTTTCTGCCATAACCAAATGCACGACACATGTGTACTCGCCTTTTTCGGCAGCCGGATTGGACAAAAGCTCTGCCAATACCTCCTGTGCCGTTCCGCGATATATTTTTTCAAATTTTTTAGAAATATCATTGCAAACACAAAGCAAGGCATCGGGGATTTCTTCCTTCATAACAGAAAGCACTGACTTTATACGCTTTGGCGATTCGTAAAAAACAACGGTCTCCACTGCTTCGATTGTATCCAAAAGCCCCTTTACGGCATTTTTGCCACGCGGCAAAAAACCAACAAAAGCAAAGCGCGAAACATCAAATCCACTAACCGAAAGCGCGCCAACCACCGCACTCGCACCACATACAGGCACGACATCCACTCCGGCTTTTGATGCCGCCGCAACCAGCCTACCCCCCGGGTCAGAAATACAAGGCGTACCCGCGTCAGAAATAAGTGCAACGCTTTTTCCTTCCAGCAGCTTTTCCACAAAAAAATCCCCACGCTTTTCCTCATTAAATTTATGACAGGAAAACATAGGGGTTTTTATATTAAAATGCGAGAGCAAACCACGGCTGTGGCGCGTGTCCTCGGCGGCAATAATGTCCACCTCACCAAGAATACGCACTGCACGCGCTGTGATGTCCTCCAGATTACCTATCGGCGTTGCCACTACATAAAGCGGCATCTTGAAATCCCATCTGTGCTTTTCATTGCAAATAATCTCCTTTGTGGCTCGTTATAGCAGATTATAGCATACATTGCAATCTCGGCAATGATGTGGTGTAAAAAAAGCTGCATTGGGATTCACAACTGCTTGATTTCAGCGGGCTTGAGCGGTTATGACCAAAACATCTACGGCGCGCATGGGACTCTATTTCATCCACCTTTCCAGCCGTAGTTTTCCGATATGTTGATACAGCGGAATCAGAGGTGCAAGCCTTGAAACGAGTGAGGTATATACGGTCTGCTTGTTTTCTCGCAAGCCATACAGGACGGCGCGAGCGGCGGTATCCGCGTTTTGCAGTGGGTATGGTAGTGGTATATCTGTCGCAATCCTTCCCCAAAAGCGTGTTTTTAGGCTTATTGGATAAACGGTCATATAATGCAACCGCTTTGGTTTTTCGTATCTGTAGCTGTCGTGGAATCCGTCGAGGGCGTGTTTTGTTGCAGAATAAAGTGCCATCCCCGGCAACCCGAACTTGCCAAGCATGGAAGAAATCGCAACAAAGGCTATGTCGCCTGTTGTTTTGGTGAGAAAGCATTCCAATGTGTACATAGGTGACAATACATTTGTCTTAAAAATCCGCTCGATATGTTCATAGTCCTGATTGACAAAGCTTTCGTAATATCCAAAGCCTGCACAAGCAATAACACAGTCCAGCCCACCCATTAGGTGTATGGATTCGTCCAGCATATGTTCTATGTTTTGCGATGTGGTTATGTCCAAAGACAGAGGGCGTACCTTTGGGATACCATGCAGTGATTTTATATTTCTGCCTACAGCGACTATTTTTGTGCCTTTTATTTTTGTAAGTCGCTTAGTAATCGCAAGCCCCAGCCCCGATGACGCGCCTGTAACAAGATATTTTTTCCCGCAGAGTTTCATAGTTTTTTTACAAAATTGCCGCTCACGTCTACCTTGTTATTTAATATGATGAACGCATGAGGGTCAGCGGCAGTTACGATTCTCTTTAGATTTGGGGCTTCGTATTTGGATATTACTGTTGTGAATATGTGAGTGTGGTTTCCGCTATACGCGCCTTTGCCCTCCCAGCAGGTCGCGCCGCGTTGCAGTTTGTTCATTACTTCTTGTACAGCATCGGGATTTGTTGTAAAAATGAGCGCGCTTGTTTTTATGTTTTGGTAATGCGCGTGGTCTACGGCAAGTGCGTATATTACGGTAAAGAGTGCAGAATAAATTACCGTGTTTAGGTCATAAACAATCAAACAATAGCTGTATACAAAAACACCGATAATCAATGCTACACGCCCAACCGTAAAGTCTGGATATTTGATTGAACAATAGACACCTATCAGGTCAGACCCACCACCGGAGCCGCCACATCTCAATGTAAGCCCGGTGCCAAATCCCGCCAACACGCCACCAACAATAGAAGCCGCTAATGGGTCATAAACCAGTGGCTCTACAGGTATGGGAATAAAGGACATCGCAACGGTGATAAAAATAATGGTAACAATGGTTTTTGCGGGGAAAACGCGATTTGTTATGCTCAACACCAAGAGTATCAAGGGGATGTTTAATAAAAGCAATATGGTGCCTGTCAGATTAAAGTTTTTTGGCATGGAAGTAAAATTAGCAAGGACTGACTCTATGACCTGCGCTATACCCGTCACTGTTCCTATATAAAGCTGATGCGGCACGATAATTATATTAATCGCAACAGCAAACAATAAAGCACCCATCAAAGACCCTGCATAGCCCGACACGACTTTTCTTTTTTCCATCCGACAGCCTCCGGAATTTTTAAATTTTAAACACGCCCACTATAACACAACAACATTTATACGTGGGATGATTTTGTCTACTCTGTAGGTGTTTTTTAAAAAATCTTCTACAGACATTATTTCGGAGGCTATAGCCTTTTCGAATGCAGATTTTTGGATTGGCTCATAAACCTTGCCCTTTACAGTCACGTCTATTATTAAACGCAGATTATTTTTTTGCACATCTACGTTTACATCGTGGGATTTTATTTTTAGGGTCGCACCTTCTGTAGTCACTACCGCACCATTGTTACCATTTTTGTGGCACCATAGATATCCGCGCAGTTGTTCCTGCGTTAGGTTCCCTGCGCCTTTTAAAACCAGCTCGTCGCCTTCGCGCTCGATTTTTAGCAATATAGTGTTTGGATTGTCAGAAAAACGACCGAAGTCAAGTGCCAACAAGGTGCCGCCCATCTTGTCACGAGCGCGATATATATCCGAGAGATACGAGCCGGGAAGGATTTCGTTAGGCTGTTTTGCTTCGAGGATGTCGGAAGGGTCTTTTGCAGAGATGACACGGATTTTGCGTCCGGTCTTTAAGATGTCCAATGACGCTATCGCACCTGCCAATTTTTCTTGGTTTTCCAATAGATTTTCACCCATTATTATGAGATTCATTTGACCAAAGTATAGGTTTTTGTCTTGTTTTGCATTCATCATCTTTATTGCCTCTGTCACTGTTTCGCCTGTTGATGTATTGACTTTGGGGGCCTCATCTTCTTCGCCTATTATTGGGATACTTAGGATTACTTTGTATTGATTTTCTTCCCAGTCGACACCCATCGCCACCACAAAGGCGCGGTCTTCGATTTCTACCCTATCCCAACATCCGGTAAATGCCACCAATAACAACAGCACCAGCAACATTTTTTTTGCACCCCACATCGTTATCTTTGCCGCAATAATAAGAATCAATGGCAAAATAACAAGAAAAAACACAGCGATGACAAGATATATCAAGTCAATCTTAGAAAACACATCCTCACGGCTTACAGGCAACAGGCTAACACAAAAAATCGCTACAGCCGTCAAAAACACCCCTCCACCAAGTCTAGCCTTGGCATACATATCCTTCACAAGCAATCCGCAAAAAAACAACAGCGCGTTTGCTAACGCAAATGCCGTGATTATCCAAAATCCAAACATAAGTGCCTCCTGCCGTTCAATAAACGACCCCGGCAACGATATTATGTCCATCATACTAAGCACAGGCCAAGGCTCATTTTCCACACCACTACCAAAAGAAGCAAGTGTAACCACCATAATGCCCACGACCAACAAACCCGCGGCAAAGAGTCCGCCGACCACTGCACGCACGAGACTTTTTTCCCTTGGCACATATGGCGAGACAAGCAACAAGCACTCTAAGCCCGTAAGAATAAACACAAGCCGCAATGAGCCATAAACCAACGACCGTACATCGTTTTCGAAAACAGGTTTTAGATTAGAAAAATCAGCGTCTACCACAGCAATACCAAATAAAAATAAAAACGGCAAAATCATAAGCGAAAAAAGCACCTCGGCAATACGCGCCCGAGTCTCAAACCCCTTAGCCGCCGCATAGGCACACACAGCGAGCATAACCCCACCGACCACAAACATCGGCGTATCGGGCAACATAACATCCTGCGAAATCTTTAAAAAAAGTCGCAACTCCGACCCTGCCGCAAAAACAAGCTTGGCCCACATTGCCACCCCGATGATGTATGCCACGGGCTTTCCCAACAGCACAGACACAGACCTAATAAAGCCCGGATTTTCCCCTGCGGTTTCTGCGGCTTCTTGTGCAACGCGAGCGGCAAAACTAATTAATGCACCTATGAGTATTGCTCCAAGGGTAAGACCGATGGCCATTATCCACCCATCTTGCGCACCCTTTGGCAAGTACTCGGCGGCACGGCGCGGCAAAACAATCACACCTGTTCCCATTGCACTCAAGATGATTAAAATTTGCAATTGTCGCATTGTTATTTTTTTGTTTGAGGACATGTAGTCATTCGCTCCTTACTTCATCCTTGCCGATTCCTGTTGATTGGCAAAGAAAGGACGTTTTTTCATGCTAAACAGCGGAAAGCGGAACAAGCTATCCTTCAAATCCTCGCCCTTGCTAAGTTCCGAAGCGGCAAAAGGCATCAGATACGGAAATCCAACAGATTTTAGCCCCGCCAGGTGGATTAGAGTGACGAGCAATCCCATGATGAGTCCAAAAAATCCAAGGAAGGCAGACAATACAAGCACTCCGTATTTTACGAGACGGAAGCCGTACACCAGCGATACACTGGGGATGGAAAAGGTCGCAATACCTGTCATTGCCACAATGATGACAACTATGGGGCTTACAAGCCCTGCCTCTACGGAGGCCTGGCCTATGATTAGCCCTCCGACTATGCCGATTGTCCCACCGCTCGCGCTCCTTAGGCGTATTCCCGCTTCGCGCAGGAGTTCGAAGGCTGTGTCCAGCAAAAGGAACTCTATGACGGCAGGAAACGGTACGTTTTGGCTGGCTTCGGAAAGGCGATTTACCATAAGCAATGGAATCATCGAAGGGTGAAAGAGAGCCACGGCAAGATAAAAACCCGGTAGCGCGACAGATATAAACGCACCCACAAAGCGCAAAAATCGCGTTAGACTCATCACCTGCCAGCGACTGTAATAGTCCTCGGAAGCATGAAAGAGGCAATTCATAGTCACAGGTACGATTATTACAAAGGGTGAGTTGTCCACGATGACGGCTACGCGCCCTTCCAATATGGCGGCGGCGGCCTTATCGGGTCGCTCTGTCAGTTGCACTTGCGGAAAGGGACTCAGCCAACTCTCTTCTATAAATTGCTCCACACTGCCGCTGTCCATCACTCCGTCTATTTCTATAGACTCCAGACGGCATTCTACTTCGGCAAGTACTTCCGGGCGGGTGATGTCTTTCATATAAACCACGGCAATATCAGTCAAACTGCGTATGCCCATCTTTGATTGTTTTACTACCAGATTATTGTCACGTATACGGCGGCGGATTAGTGCAGTATTAAATCGCATTACCTCTGAAAAGGCTTCGCGGGGACCTTGCACTACTACCTCGGTCTCCGCAGACTGGATTCCACGATTTGGGAAACCGCGAGTGGCGACAACGACAACTTTTTCACAGCCATCAATAAAAACCGCAGTATCACCAGCGTGGATAAAGTAGAGAATGTCGAACATGTCATCCGTTTCGGAGATGTCTGTAGTTGCTATACCTCGGTCACGTAGTGTTTCATATACCGTTTCGCCTTTTTCTTCGGGAGAAAGCTCCGCCCAGTCCATCTTAAACAAACGATTTATTACGGTTAAGTCCATCGCTTCTCGATTTGTCATAGCATCAAAATACGCCATGTACAGCATCGGCGCACCCACACCTCCGGGTGCAAATTTTCTACCGATATAGTCCTGCGACCCTTCAAACAAGCCTGTCAAGAGTTTTATATTTTCTTCAATATCCTTACTTGGCTTTTGTCCTTTAAAGTCTTGCGTCATGCTAATAACAATCACCGCCCTTTTAAAACATTTTGCCGTAAAGTCCTGTAAATTATTCTTAAACTTTTATTAACATGTTTTGTGTAATGTCACAGAAACACCGCTAAAACTTTGGAAATTTAGACAATGACAACCAAATAATTTTTGTTGTAATATAACTGTAACATTACACAGTAGGCGAGGTGCGTGCAGTTTTCGCATAATTCGTCAAAGTATAGGAGGCAGCTAAATGGCTGGTTTAGAACTTAAAAATATCGTCAAGAAGTATCCCAACGGTTTTGTTGCAGTGCAAGATTTCAACATGAAAATCGCAGACAAAGAATTTATTATTTTTGTTGGTCCCTCCGGTTGTGGTAAAACCACTACCCTACGTATGATTGCAGGTCTGGAAGAAATTACAGAGGGTGAGCTATACATAGGCGACCGCCTAATGAATGACGTAGCCCCCAAAGACCGCGACATCGCTATGGTTTTCCAAAACTACGCGCTGTATCCACATATGAGCGTACATGACAACATGGCATTCGGCCTAAAACTCCGCAAAACACCTAAAGCAGAAATTGAAAAAAGAGTACATGAAGCGGCAAGGATTCTTGACATTGAGCATCTGCTCGACCGCAAACCTAAAGCACTATCGGGCGGACAACGCCAACGTGTAGCAATGGGGCGTGCAATCGTGCGCGAGCCAAAAGTATTCCTGATGGACGAACCTCTCTCCAACCTAGACGCAAAACTGCGTGTACAGATGCGTACAGAAATCACAAAACTCCACCAAAAACTACAAACAACATTCATTTATGTAACCCATGACCAAACAGAAGCTATGACACTCGGTACTCGTATCGTAGTAATGAAAGACGGCGTAGCACAACAAGTAGACAGTCCCGTAAATCTATATAATAAACCCAAAAACCTCTTTGTTGCAGGCTTTATCGGCTCTCCACAAATGAACCTCGTGGATGTGACCGTAGACCAACGTGGCAACGATGTATACCTCATGTTTGGTGACTTCCCCATAAAACTGCCCGAGGCTAAAGCAAAAGCACTCATAGACGGCGGCTACCACGAAAAAACCGTGGTGATGGGTATCCGTCCCGAGGATATGCATGACGAAGAAGTATTCATAAGCAACTCGCCGGAGTCATTAATCAAAACAGATGTAGAAGTAACAGAGCTTCTCGGTGCAGAAATTTACCTCTACCTGCTATGTGCAGAACAGCAAATGGTGGCTCGTGTAAATCCAAGAAGCACAGCAAAAACCGGAGACACAATCACCATCGCACTTGATGTACAACGCATACACGTTTTCGACAAAGATACAGAGCAAGCGATTACAAACTAATCCAGCTCAAACTCTGCCCATGCGTGCATATGAGTGTCTTGCCACACATCTACGACAATCCTGTATATGCCACGAGTTAGATTTGCACCCAGCATATCTTCTGACAAGGTAAACCTCGCACTATAGCCGTATGGTAATGTCGTCAACGCACTTTCGAATATCAAATCTTCACGAAAAGGAAACTCTCTCCAGTCACCGTTTTCGTCTAGTTTTGCTAATACAAACCTTGCTCCCACGGATATTTCTTCCGTGGGATTTTTGTTTGTCAGCGTTGCAAACAAAGCATGTGGATGTCTTTCCATCACAAGTACATGGCTCGTATCGGACAACTCAATAATCGGCCAATCATCCATACCCTGAGGAAAACTTATTACCCTCCCCAAAATAGCAAATACAAGTATCGCACCCGTCATATAAATAATCTGCCTGCTCATTTTTTATCCCCCATCAAATGCCGCTTATATCATATTCCCCGGAAGATGAGTCGGTGACTTCTCCGTCTGTTTCGCGTATCGCAATAAAAATCATAAGCAATGTAGGTCCGATGATAAGCCCCAAAATTCCAAAAATCCTAAACCCTATATAGATTGACATGAGAGAAGCCAGCGGATGCGCTCCCATCTGCGTACCCAAGATTTTGGGTTGCAATACTTGGCGCGTAATCGTAATAATGCCCCATATAACAAGCAAAATAATAGCCTGCTGCATATTGCCCATTATCAAGCTAATCGCCGCCCATGGTAATAACACAAGCGCAGGCCCGAGTACAGGCAAAAAGTCCAATACCGCAAAAAGCAATCCCAACAACAGCGCATATGGATTACGCAAAAACATCAACCCGATAATGCTGATAATGCCGATAATCACCATCAAAATGCCCTGTGCGCGGAAATATCCGCTAAGGGCGCGCACAAGCCCTGCCCGAGTCTGCTGCATTTGTTTACGAATCCACTCGGGGCAGGTTTTTTTAACAAATCCAAAAATTCGCTTTCCGTCCGACATAAAAAAGTAAGCACTGACCAGTCCTATGACTATATTGAGAAAATAGTCCGGTACACTACCCAATGCTCGCAACCCTGTCTCCCGCGCACCATCGCCGATGACGGCAGTAGCCGCCACAGGCAAAATTTCTTCGATATTGGGCATATACCATCCTTCGGGCAAATTTTCTGTATGGCGTTGCAACCACAAGTTAGCCTCATCCAGCCGCGACGCTACTTCAGAAATATGGTTTGGCATAGACTCCACAATCCCACTAACCTGCCGCACCAGCATAGAAATCAACCAAGCCCCAAGGCTACCCATCACCGCCATAAAAATTAGCAAGCAAACCAGCGAAGATACCCAACGCCTAAATTTTAATTTGCTAACAATAAATCTATTAACAGGCTCCATTATGAGTGCGATGATAAGTCCGATAAAAAATGGTGCGAAATAAATAAAAAACACAGTAAAAAACAGATAAAACGAGACCATAACTAATAAAAGAAATAAGTATCGGTCAATTTTGCTCCTGTTTTTGTTATAATACTCACGCACCGGCATCATCCTTTGTCAATTTTTCAAATAGCATGTCATACAAAAATATATTTATATTACATATTTTACCATAATGTTCATTCGACTCCTGATAGGCTTGTTTATAAAGGAGTGATTACTTATGCAAGATTTTACATTGCCTGCTAATATAAAGCAAATAGGCAGCATTGGAGACGGCCTTCGGATATATATGGAGGATTATGTCTGTACGTTTTTGCACCAGTATGCGGAGTCGGCGGGATTTGAGGAGCGCATCGCATTTTTGGTGGGAAAACAGATGGTGATAGACGGCCAGCAGTATCTGTTTATCGGGGGTGCAATTTATGGGAGATATGCAGAAAAGCATGAGGGGCATTTGCGGTTTACAGAAAAAAGCGTGGACTACGCAGAGGAGATGTTGGAGGAACATTTTCCAAACATGGAGATTGTGGGATGGATGCAGTCCCAACCGAGCTATGGAACCTATCTAAACCAATACTACGGCGCGTATCATCTTAGGCAGTTTAGAAAAGAGCATCAGGTGATGTTTGTCGTAGACCCGTTGGAACGCACAAATGCATTTTATTACACAAATCCTGTGGCCATGACACCGAGTGACAGAATGGCAGAAATCCCCGGGTATTTTATCTATTACGAAAAAAACACAAACATGCATGAATACATGCTCGTCAATAAATCGCATAACTATACAGCAAAGCCACCAACAATGGTGGAATTTAAGCCTGTGGAGTATGCAAGTGACAACGAAGAAGAAAATGAAGAAATCGAAGAAACAAATGAACTCGAAGGCAGATTTTCTATGGCAGGGCCGCATAAAAGACCGGAGGACATCATCCGAAGGCACGAAAACGCAAAAGCAAGGCGACGAGGCACAATCATGGAGCAGAAAAGAGCAACAAATCTGCTGGCGGGGCTATGCGCTGTGTTGTTTGTGATTAGCTTTGTAATGGGCGTTAACCTGGCACGCAGTCATGATAGAATCGACAATAACGAGGCACAGATACGCCAGCTCACCACTGCACTACGAAATCATTTGACACCCGCAGAACAAACCGCCTACCACACTCCCGCATTTGCAGAAAACGAAAACCAAATCGGCGAAGCCGCAGGTGTTGTGGTAGCGGAGCTAACACCGGAACCCGCATACAACACCTATCTGACAGCCCCACCGGAAGAAACAATCCCCGTATCCGTCTATGAGGAAGCCGCGCTAATTCCTCCTATTCCGGAGACATATACCATCCAGCCGGGCGACAGCCTTTTGGCAATCAGCATATATTTCTTTGGGGACGGCAACATGGTAAGCGAAATTTTGACACTTAACGGCATAGAAAACCCTGACCACATCATCGCAGGCAGAACAATTTCATTGCCGCCGCGCAGATAAAATGCCGGAAGATTTTTTGACCGCCGCACTAGCGCACGAAATAAAAAACCCTGCGGCGGTCGCACTCGCTCATGTAAATCTACTACGTCTGGAGGATGAAAAGCAAAATCTCGACCATCATCTAAACCATATAGAACAAGCCCTGTATAATATCTGCAACATGGTAAAAGACATGCTCTCCACGACATATAGCAGTTGCGAAGCATATGAAATAAATCTATGCAGTATTATCTGCGAAATTTTGGAAACCTACCGCGCTGCTTGGCCGGAGATTTCCTTTGTTTTTGAAAATGAAAGCCCCCTACCCTGCTACGGTCACGAAATTTCTCTGCGTATGATTTTTTCCAATCTTATAAAAAATGCGGTAGAAGCTATAGAAGTAACAAGTCAAAGCGGCATGATTACCATCTCCGCAGACTACAACAGCGGCTTCTTAAATGTGGCAATCCGCGACACGGGAGAATCATACTCAACAGACAAGCCTCACGGAAATGGCTTGGGACTCGCCATCTGCAAAAGCCTCGCAGGTGGCATCGGTGCAAAAATATCCGCCGAGCATTCCGAAAACGGCTGTACAGTACTCGTACAAGTACGCACGTCCACTCCTTCTTTTGCATAGTATGTATTGTACACGCCCATAAAAAAAGGAGGCCAATGATGAGCTATCTACACGGTTGCAAATACCATTTCGGTAATCGCTTCGACTTCGGAAAGGCAGAAAGAAAAGAAGAAGAGGCCGTACAGTTCCGTTATCATCCGATGTATTATCGCTTCCACCGCTATATCCCACGTCGGCGACTGTGGATGTAGAATGCAATAGAGCGAACTTGAAAAAAAAATTCAACCGATGGCAATTTACCAACGGTTGAATTTTTTATTTTCGTGACATTTTTAATATAACCTTGCAAAGCGTTGTTAGCTGTGACAGAATGGCAATGCGAAAGTCAGTATTGTAAAGGAATGATTAGTGTGAAATTTTTTATTGCCCTGCTTATATTTACTGCCGCATTTTCTGTTTCGGCATATGGCATTACTGTTACGGTGGATGGCGAAGCGATTAACTTTGCAGACCAGCCACCCGTAATCATAGGCGGGCGTACACTCGTACCACTGCGTGCGGTTTTTGAGCATGTTGGATTTGACGTAAACTGGGAGGCAGAAACAGAAACAGCAACCCTCGACCGCCATGATTATTTTGTAGAAATTTCTATAGGAAGCCCCACATTCACAACAAACGGAAGTATGATTTCGCTGGAAGTCCCCGCGCAAATCATCGCAGGGAGGACATTGCTCCCTATACGCGCCGTGTTGGAAAGTGTGGGCTATTTTGTTGGATGGGATGGTGTCACAAGCACCGTAATTGTAACATCCACTCCACAAGCTACACCCACTCACGGCCTTTTCCTTAGCGACAATCCGGAAATCCCTGACCCACCTTCTACCCCACCCATCCCAAACCGCCGTCTGACTGATGCAGAAATCACCGAATGGACAAACGCCTATAACATCTTAGGCGGGAATGAGTTTGAGCGCGAAGTCATACGACTCACAAATATAGAGCGTGTCAGCGCAGGGCTTCTTCCGCTGGCAGAGTACACACCATTGATGATGGCCTCACGCTTCAAATCCCAGAGCATGTATGAACTAAACTATTTTAGCCATACAAGCCCCGTATATGGGCATTTTGCAAACATATCTCGTGAGATATTTGATTTTCCCGTGCGTTCCATGGGAGAAAACCTCGCCAGCGGACACCGTACCCCCGAGGATGTAGTATCGGGATGGATGGACTCCCAAGGCCACCGCGAAAACATATTAAATCCTGTATACACACGCATAGGCGTAGGGTTTTTCAATAATAGATGGACACAAAAATTTTCAAGCTAAAAGGAGCTTTGCAGTGGAAAAGAGAGTAGAAAATATCGCAGACATGAATGTGGATTTTGCACAGTGGTACACAGATGTAGTGCGCAAGGCAGAGATGGCCGAGTATTCAGAAACAGGTGGATGCATAATCTATAAACCCTATGGCTACGCCATCTGGGAACTAATCCAAAAAAGCCTGGACGACCGCCTAAAAAAAACAGGTCACGAAAATGTATATATGCCGATGCTAATCCCGGAAAGCCTGCTCCAAAAAGAAGCCGACCATGTAGAGGGTTTTGCGCCCGAGGTTGCATGGGTGACACATGGCGGCTCAGAAAAACTGCAAGAGCGTTTTTGTATACGCCCTACGTCCGAGACGCTGTTTTGCTCGCATTATGCAAATGCAATTCAGTCATACCGTGACCTTCCCAAACTATACAACCAGTGGTGCAGTGTAATGCGCTGGGAAAAAACAACACGCCCCTTTTTGCGTGGGCGTGAGTTCCTGTGGCAGGAAGGACATACAGCCCATGCTACGGCAGAAGAATCTCGTTCAGAGGCATTAGACATTTTGGACACGTATGTAGATATTTCTGAAAATGTCCTCGCCATGCCCTGCATAAAAGGTCAAAAAACCGAACGCGAAAAATTTGCGGGGGCACTCGATACATTTACATTCGAGAGCTTGATGCATGACGGAAAGGCGTTGCAATCAGGTACTACGCATGACTTTGGCAACAAATTCGCAAAGGCATTTGGCATTCAATATCTGGACAAAAACAATAAGCAACAGCATGTCCACCAGTCATCATGGGGTATCAGCACCCGCCTAATCGGTGCAATCATAATGGTACATGGCGACAATAACGGCCTTGTACTACCACCCTACGTCGCCCCCATACAGGTAGTAATCGTACCTGTCGCTTCTCACAAAGAAGGCGTGGTAGAAAAGGCTACAGAGCTATGCGAAAAGCTTTCGAAAAGCGTCCGCGTAAAGCTCGACAACTCCGACAAAAAGCCCGGTTGGAAATTTGCAGAATACGAAATGAAGGGCGTTCCCATACGTCTCGAAATCGGCCCGAAAGATATTGAACAAAATCAATGCGTGATTGCCCGCCGCGACACAGGCGAAAAGATCACCATTCCTTTGGATAACGTAGAAAATATAATCACAGAAACCCTCGAAGCCATCCACAAAAACATGTATGCCAAGGCAAAATCCCGCCAAGACAAAAACACACATACCGCCACTACCCTACCCCAGCTAAAAGAAATCCTTGACAGCACCCCCGGTTTTGTAAAAGCCATGTGGTGCGGAGACGACTCCTGCGAGTTGCGCATAAAAGAAGAAGCCACAGCAACCAGCCGCTGTATGCCATTTGAACAGGAAAAAGTCTCCGACAAATGCGTAGTATGCGAAAAACCCGCATCTCATATGGT
This sequence comes from Defluviitaleaceae bacterium, assembly GCA_009786925.1. GTDB lineage: Bacteria > Bacillota > Clostridia > Lachnospirales > WQUN01 > WQVC01. Next base: position 25,802 of record WRGY01000114.1, read on the forward strand.
GGTCTGGGGTCGAGCATATTAAAGAGGTTGGTCACCCATAAAATTATACCGCTCTACACATGCCGTAATCGCCGAGATTACGGCGTTTTTGAAGCCGTTTTTTTCTAACTCGCATACTGCGGCTATTGTTGTGCCTCCGGGAGAGCATACCGCATCGCGCAGGACTGCTGGATGCTCTCCTGTTTCTTGCAACATTTTTGCCGCACCCAGCAAGGCTTGGGTGCTTATTTCTAACGCCTGCTTGCGAGAAAGGCCATGTCTTACACCCGCGTCTGCCATGGCTTCGGCAAACATAAATACATATGCAGGGGACGAGCCTGCAAGTGCCGTATATACATCAAAGAGCCGCTCAGGCAGGATTTGTGTCTTGCCCACACTGTCGAAGATTTTTACTACGCGAGCCAGTTCATCATCATTCACATTTTCGCTACATATTGCAGTCATTCCGCAGTTTACCATTGCGGGGGTGTTTGGCATGGCTTTTATTATTTTTCCGCCTAAGCGTTCTTGTACATATGCAATGCTAATACCCGCGGCGATGATTACAACCAAGGCGTTTGGATTTATTGCCGATTTTATTTCAGAAATAACCGCATCATAGATATGCGGTTTGATGCTCAAAAAAACTATCTCGGCCTGTGCCGCCTCAACATTATCCGCCGCTATAGCAATACTGTATTTTTCCGCCATATACGAAAGCCGCGTTTTGTCCATATCCGACGCTATTATTTCTAATGTCTCGCCCGCTTTTATTGCCCCTGCTATAATGGCCTCTGCCATATTTCCCGCGCCTATAAAACCAAGTTTTTTCGCCATTTTTAGTCCTTGCCTCCCTATAATAACGACAAATACCAGCCCAATATCCCATCCCCAAACCATAGAGCCACAAGTGACCCGATGCATAAAAACGGACCGAAAGCCATGTATGAGCCACGTTTTACCTTGCCGCTAATCATCAAGTACAGCGCGAAAACAGCACCCACTGCAAAAGCCACAAAAAAAGCAACAAGCATAGCTTGCCACCCGATAAAGAGTCCGACCATCGCCATGAGCTTAACATCACCATACCCAAAGCCGTCTTTTTTTAGAAAAAACAAAGTTAATCTGTCCACGACAAGGAGAGGCAACGCACCTGCCAACACGCCGAACAAAGCATTCCAAACCATCCCGCCTTGCATAATCCATACGATTCCCGCGACGGCTCCTGCAATCACCAGCCCATCAGGGATTGTCTGGGTATCAAAATCAATAAAAGCAATCACCAACAGCACAAATGCAAAAACACATAAGGGCAACAAAAGCCAAACAAACCCAACAAAGATTTCCATAGCGGCAAAAAGACCGCCGCAAAGCAACTCTACAAGTGGGTATCTGGGGCTTATTTTGCCTGTACAGCTACGGCATCTTCCTCGCAAAAACAGCCAACCTACAATAGGGATTAGTTCTATCGCACCCAGTCTTTTTTCGCAAAAAGGACAAGCCGACGGCGGCTGTACAATCGAGAGCTTCTTAGGCACACGATATATCACGACATTGGCAAACGAGCCAAATATTACACCAAATAAAAAAACAAATGCTGTCCACATAGCTACAGTATAGCGGATTATTTTGCTTTATGCTATAGTGGTTTGAGCGGTTATGACCAAAACATCTACGGAGACATATAAAGCATACCGAAAGGGTGGTGTATCGATATGAACATACAAATTTTCGGCAAGCCAAAATGCTTTGATACAAAAAAGGCCGAGAGGTATTTTAAAGAACGCCGCATAAAATTCCAAGCAATCGATATAGCTAAGTTTGGTATGAGCAAGGGCGAGTATCAGAGTGTGAAGTCTGCCGTCGGAGGTATGGAAGCCTTGATGGATGTTAATTCTAAAGAATATGCAAATCAATATATCGCGCATCTCGCCGACCGCGACGACAAAGAACAACGACTTTTAGAAAACCCCGCCATGTTTAAAACACCGATAGTGCGCAACGGCAAAAAAGCAACAATAGGTTATCACCCGGAAATCTGGAGCGAATGGAGCTAGATTATGAATTTTTATATCAATTTAGTCATATTACTACTTTCGTTAGTGGGAGTAGTGTCGGTGTTTTGGGCATCGGCCAGACATAACAAAAGAAGGGACGAGACCAGACGACGTTTTTTGGAGTCGGAAGATGCCGCAAACTCCGTGCGCAAAAAGGAAATTGACCCCGCGCTTTTTTATACCGCTGACTTATCCGTGCTTCCGCCCATACCCGAAGGCGACCCACATCAGGTAGCGCGTTGTGCAAAGCGTGTGATGATATACTTCGCAGAGCCTCTTACAAACTTAGAGCTAAAAATGCAATACGGTCCCGCACAGATGGATTTTATTGCAGAATACGAAGAAAATTTTAATGCATATCTAAAAGCATTGACAAAATGGGCGGCGGAGGCCACAGATGCCGATGCAATAAAAATCCTGCAACATGCTATATCCTTGGGCAGTGAGTATCGCGACACCTACAGGCTCGCGGCAGATATATTGAGCAAACAGGGAGACAAATATGGCATGGAATCGCTACTCGCCCATGCAGAAAAAAACCATTTCCGAGACCCGTCTATTCGCCAACAGGTTTTAGAATATATCCGCAAAAAGGATGACAAATCCACATGAGTATAGCAGACCTTACCTTCATAAGAAACGCAAGCCGGATTTTAAATTCCGGTCATTCGGACGAAGGCTTGGATGTGCGTCCTCGTTGGCAAGACGGCGCACCCGCCTATACTCGCCGCGTCTTTGGCATGGTGAGCGAATATGACCTTTCACAGGAGTTTCCTGCCCTGACTCTGCGCCGTCTTGCATTTAAAAATTGCATAGACGAAATCTTGTGGATTTATCAAAAAAAATCCAACAATGTGAATGAGCTGAAATCAAAAATTTGGGACGCATGGGCAGACAAAGACGGCACGATAGGCAAGGCCTATGGCTATCAGCTAAAACAAAAGCATAAATACGCGGAGGGTGAGTTTGACCAAGTAGACCGCGTTATTTTTGATTTAAAAAACAATCCAAACTCGCGCCGCATAATTACAAATATGTACAACCACAACGACCTGTATGAGATGGGACTATACCCATGCGCGTACAGCCTCACCTTTAATGTAATCGGGGGAAGGCTTAATGCGATTCTTAACCAGCGGTCACAGGATTTTCTCACGGCAAACAACTGGAATGTATGCCAGTATGCAATTTTGCTGCATATGTTTGCGGCAGAGACAGGGCTTGCAGTGGGGACACTATTGCATGTCATTGCCGACGCACATATATATGACAGGCATATCCCGATTGTAGATGAGCTGATTAAAAAAGAGCCGCGCCCTGCGCCAAAACTGCATATCAACCCAAATGTGCGCGATTTTTACTCATTCACACCCGATGATTTTACTCTCGAAGAATATCATCCGCATAAGTTTGAGCATAAAATCGAGGTGGCCGTATGATGTCCCTTATCGTGGCGGTATCAGAAAACTGGGGCATAGGCTACAAAAACGACCTGCTTTTTCGCATAAGTGATGATTTAAAACGATTTCGTAGGCTCACCACAGGCAAAACAATTGTCATGGGGCATAATACTTTTAAATCACTGCCGAGCGGTCGACCGCTTCCAAACCGCACAAACATTGTACTCTCGCGTGACACATCCCTGAAAATCCCCGATGTCTTGGTATGCAATTCTTTGGAAGAATTGCAAAAGTATCTCGTCGGCGATGTCTTTGTAATCGGGGGCGAACAAATCTACAGGCTCTTGTTAGATTATTGCGAAACAGCATATGTCACACAAATACAGGCCGCTCCGCCTGCCGATGCTTTTATGCCAAAACTAAATGAACTGCCAAACTGGAGACTCATAGATGAAGAGCCAAAAACCGAAGGAGATTTGGTCTACAAATACAGTGTTTTTAGCCAAATTCCTTGACATTTTCTTGGAAAATGTCTAAAGTTACATAAAAAGGGTGATGATTTTGGCAACCACCACACAACAACTTAGGCTTGGAGAAGTTTTGTTAGAGGCGGGTTATATCACCGAAGAGCAATTGCAAAACGCCCTAAGCTTGCAAAAATCATATTCTACAAAAAAACGACTCGGCGAAGTGATGGTAGAAAATAATATCATCACAGAAAGCAGATTAAATACCGCGTTGTCCAAACGTCTAAAAATAAAATACGTATCTATGAATGATGCCCCCATAGACTTGGAGGCCGTAAAGCTAATCCCAAAAGCCATCGCAAGCAAACATCGCCTAATCGCCATCGCAACAGACCAAAACGTGCTGCGTGTAAATATCAATGACCCTCTGGACTACTACGCAATCGAGGACATAAAACTTATCACGCATATGCAAATTGAGGTACAGGTTTGCGACCGTGCAGAAATCATAAAGGCAATCAACGAAGCTTATTCCGAAATAGAAACACAAAAGGCCGCCTCCGGAGCTAACGAGTCCGCATTGCAGATGAACGCGCTGGGCTATGTGGATATATCTGAAACTGCTGATGATACACCCATAGTTACATTGCTTAACTCTACGCTTTACAAGGCTCACAGCTCGGGCGCAAGTGACGTGCATATTGAGCCTTTCGAAGAAAACACAGTTTTTAGGATTCGCGTAGACGGACTTATTGTCGATTATTTAAAACTTTCTATATCATTGCATAACTCCATCGTTGCCCGCATAAAAATCTTGGCAGGGATGGATGTCGCAGAAAAGCGCGCACCACAGGACGGCCATTTCCGCGCAAAGCTGGAGAATATTGATATTAACGTCCGTGTTTCTGCCATTCCTACGATTTATGGCGAAAAAATCGTAATGCGCTTTATGGGTCAGACAGGTGCCATGGATAACGGCACGACTTTTGGCATGATGCAGTCCGATTATGAAAAAATGTTAAAAATTTTGCAGGTACCCCATGGAGTGGTCTATGTAACAGGCCCTACGGGTAGCGGAAAAACCACGACCCTTTATATGATAATGGAAATGCTTGCAAAAAAACATGTAAACATTGCCACCATAGAGGACCCTGTAGAGCGCAACTTGGCCAGAATAAATCAAACACAAATAAATCCGCTTGCTGGGCTTACTTTCGCCAGCGGCTTGCGGTCTATCCTCAGGCAAGACCCTGACATCATCATGATAGGCGAGACCCGCGACTCCGAAACCGCCGCCACCGGTGTACGTGCAGCACTCACAGGCCATATGGTGCTAAGTAGTCTGCATACAAACGACTCTGTTTCTACCATAGTTAGGCTCATAGACATGGGCGTGGAGGATTATCTTTTAGCAAACTGCCTTGTCGGCGTTGTCGCACAGAGGCTCGTAAAAAAAGTATGCAAGTTTTGCCAAAAAGAATATGCGCCGGGCGAAAACGAACTGCGACTCCTTGGCAAACATCAACCGACTGTGCTTGTACGCGGAGCGGGTTGCCACAGCTGTAATAATACGGGCTACAAAGGTCGTATAGCCATCCACGA
>WRGY01000115.1 GCA_009786925.1 Defluviitaleaceae bacterium
CATCTCCCGAGAAAAGCCTTACCGTTCACCTAAAGAAGCATTCCGGGCGTAACGGCCAAGGTAAAATCACAGTTCGCCACAGGGGTGGCGGGGCAAAAATAAAGTACCGCATAATTGATTTCAAGCGCGAAAAAGACGGTATACCGGCAAAAGTAAATGCCATAGAATATGACCCAAACCGCACAGCAAATATTGCACTTCTCTTTTATGCCGATGGTGAAAAACGCTACATCTTGGCACCCATTGGTGTAAAAGTGGGCGACAGTCTCATGAGCGGAGTAGAGGCAGAAATTCGTCCGGGCAACGCACTTCCTATGAAGGCAATTCCGGTGGGTACAGAAATCCACAACATTGAGATGAAGCTCGGCAAAGGCGCGCAAATGGTGCGTAGTGCAGGTAACGTAGCCCAGCTCATGGCTAAGGACGAAAAATATGCAACGGTGCGTTTGCCGTCAGGCGAAATGCGACTCGTTCCTGTAAACTGTCGTGCTACCATAGGCCAAGTTGGCAATCCCGACAATGAACTTATAAATGTCGGTAAGGCAGGAAAAAAACGTCACATGGGTATACGCCCGACCGTTCGCGGCTCGGTAATGAATCCGAATGACCACCCCCACGGCGGTGGTGAAGGACGCTCACCGATTGGGCGTTCTGCGCCCAGCACACCATGGGGCAAGCCCGCACTCGGTTACAAGACTCGTAAGAAAAACAAACAAAGCAACAAATATATTGTACGCAAACGCGGCAGTAAATAGAGGAGGCTCTTATATATGGGTAGGTCACTAAAAAAAGGGCCGTTCTGCGACGCGCACCTGATGAAAAAGATTGACGCGCAGGCCGACAGCAATAACAAATCTGTAATAAAGACATGGTCGCGCCGTTCTACGATATTCCCCGAGATGATTGGTTTTACAATAGCTGTACACGATGGGCGCAAGCATATTCCTGTATATGTTACAGAGGATATGGTAGGGCATAAACTGGGCGAGTTTGCCGGCACCCGCACATACCGCGGTCACGGCAAAGATGCCGAAAAAAGAAGCAAAGTGAAATAAGGAGGTCGAATTCTATGGCAGGAAGCAGAAGCCAGTATAAGCAACAGCGTAATGCAGAAAACAGAGAAAAGCGGCCTCATGCGATTCATAAATATGCTCGCATATCAGACCGTAAAGCTAGGATTGTTCTGGAACAAATCAAAGGCAAGGGAGTTATCCAAGCCGCAGCAATCTTACAATACAACCCACGTTACGGAGCGTATCTCGTAGGCAAAGTTTTAAAATCTGCCGTTGCAAACGCAGAAGAAAATCACCAAATGGATGCGGTTGATTTGTTTGTTGAAGAGGTGCTTGCGGACCAAGGGCCAACGATGAAACGGATTCAGCCACGCGGAAAAGGTCGCGCATACAGAATAAACAAGCGCACAAGTCATATCACGATTGTGTTAAACGAAAGGTGAGCTTATGGGACAAAAAGTAAACCCCCACGGTCTGAGACTGGGCATTAACAAAGAATGGGATTCTGTGTGGTATGCGGAAAAAGATTTTGCTAAATATCTGTTAGAAGACCACAACATTCGCCAATTCATAAAAAAATATTACAAGGACAGAAAGCCTGTCCCTGTTGACCCGAAAATCGCACGTATTGAAATCAAGCGCACGACGAGTCGTGTAAAGGTTACACTACACACGGCAAGCCCCGGTATCATAATAGGGCGCAACGGTGAGGCGATTAAACTGCTCACGGAGGCGGTGCAGAAGCTGGTAGACCGTAATCCCAATGAGTATAAAGCCGATGTAGAAATTCAAGAAATTAAACGCCCCGAGCTAAATTCTCAGCTTGTAGCAGAGGTAATAGCAAGGGATTTAGAAAACCGTGTAACCTTCCGTCGTGCAATGAAACAAGCCATGACACGCGCTATGAAAAACGGTGCACGTGGAATAAAGACGGCGGTATCGGGTCGTCTCGGAGGCGCGGATATTGCTCGCACAGAGCATTATCATGAAGGTACAATTCCCCTGCAAACATTGCGTGCGGATATAGATTACGGCTTTGCCGAGGCAGACACCACATACGGTAAATTAGGTGTGAAGGTGTGGCTGTACAAAGGTGAAGTTCTCCCGGGGCAAGCCCGCCAAGAGCGCGGCGACCGCCCACCACGCGGAGAAAGACGGGAAGGAGCAGGCGACTATGCTAATGCCAAAAAGGGTAAAAAGACGCAAGCAGTTCCGCGGACGAATGACCGGAAAAGCCCTGCGAGGTAATAAAATAACTTACGGAGCTTTTGGGCTTGTAGCAATGGAGCCCACATGGATAACCGCAAACCAAATCGAGGCCGCACGTATCGTGCTTAACCGTACAATGAAACGTGGCGGAAAAGTTTGGATAAAAATTTTTCCGGACAAACCTGTTACGGAAAAACCTGCCGAAACTCGTATGGGTAGCGGAAAGGGTTCGCCTGAATATTGGGTGGCAGTAGTAAAACCCGGTCGTGTAATGTTCGAAATCGCAGGTGCAGATGAAGAGGTATCTCGTCGTGCATTAAAGCTGGCAAGCTACAAACTACCCATCCGTTGCAAAATTGTTTCAAAAGAAGAACTCGAAGCGATTTTAGCAGAAGCAAACTAAAGGAGGCCAAGGTAACATGAAATCAAAAAAATACCTGGAGTCCCTTGCAGATAAATCTGTGGAAGAGTTGAAAGTTGAGCTGGTAACAACAAAAAAAGAACTGTTCAACCTACGCTTCCAAAACGCCACCAACCAACTGGACAACACGGCGCGTATAGGCGAGGTTCGTAAGAACATCGCGAGGATTCAAACAGTAATGACACAGCGCGCCAAGGGCTTGGCCTAGAAGGAATCGGAGGTAAACGATAAATGGAGACTCAACAACGTAATCTGCGCAAAACTCGCGTAGGAAAAGTAATAAGTGACAAAATGGATAAAACGATTGTGGTAGCGGTAGAAAACCGTGTACGTCACCCCATAATCGGTAAAATTGTAAAACGCACGTATAAATTAAAGGCCCACGATGAGACAAACACATGCGGAATTGGAGACAGAGTGCGTGTAATGGAAACTCGCCCTCTCTCCAAAGAAAAACGCTGGCGTTTGGTAACAATCCTCGAAAAGGCGAAATAGGAGGCGGATGACAAATGATTCAACAAGAAACAAGACTTGCCTCTGCGGATAATTCCGGTGCAAAAGAGTTGCTCTGCATACGTGTACTTGGCGGCACAAAGCGTCGATACGCAAATGTGGGAGATATAATTGTAGCCTCGGTAAAAGACGCTACGCCCGGTGGCGTAGTAAAAAAGGGTGAGGTTGTAAAGGCTGTCGTTGTACGTACTGTAAAAGGTCTCTCTCGCCCGGATGGCTCATCCATCAGGTTTGACGAAAACGCGGCGGTGATTATCCGCGACGACAAAACCCCAAGAGGTACACGTATTTTCGGTCCGGTTGCAAGGGAATTGCGCGAAAAGCAGTTTACTCGCATAGTATCCCTCGCCCCCGAAGTATTATAGAAACCGGTGATTCTTATGAATAAAGTAAAATTAAAACGTGGTGACATGATACAGGTGATAGCCGGCAAAGAAGTAGGGCGCACAGGTCGTATCCTGCTCATAGACCGCGAAAAAGGCAGAGTGTTAGTGGAAGGGTTAAATATGCAAACAAAGCATCAAAAGCCCAACCGCGCTAACCAAACAGGCGGTATCACCCGTCGCGAAGCCCCTTTGCATATATCAAACGTTATGTATCTTCATAAAGATAAGCCAACTCGCCTCGGATATAAGTTAGAAGAATCCGGCGGAAAAATGGTTAAAAAACGTATTGCAAAGTCTACGGGCGAAGTAATAGATTAATGGAGGCTTGCAATGAGCAGACTCAATGAAATTTACAAAAAAGACGTAGTGCCGGGTATGATGAAAAAATTCGGCTACAAAAATACGATGGCTGTTCCTAAAATCGAAAAGGTAGTAGTCAATATAGGTTTAGGTGAAGCCAAGGAGAACGCAAAAGTAATCGAACATGCTACAGGAGACCTCGCGATTATCACAGGTCAGAAAGCTGTTGTTACTAAAGCGAAAAAATCAATTTCTGCATTTAAGTTGCGTGCAGGAATGCCCGTAGGTTGTAAAGTAACCCTCCGCGGAGCAAAAATGTATAGCTTTGTAGATAGGCTCATAAATGTAGCGATTCCGCGTGTGCGTGACTTTCGTGGTGTGAGTGCGGATGCTTTCGACGGCCGCGGCAACTACACCTTGGGTATAAAAGAGCAGCTGATTTTCCCCGAAATATCCTTTGATAAAATTGATAAGCTTCGTGGGATGGAAGTTGTTTTTGTAACAACAGCACACACAGACGAAGAAGCTCGTGAGCTTCTCTCTCTCTTCGGAATGCCCTTTATCAGACCCAACTAAGTTTAGAGGAGAATTATAAATGGCGAGAAAAGCTCTGGTTTTAAAAGCCGCAAAAAAACCTAAATTTGCCGTAAGGGCATATAGCCGTTGTAATATTTGCGGGAGACCTCACGCAACACTGCGCAAATACGGTATTTGCCGTATCTGCTTCCGCGAACTCGCATACCGTGGACAAATCCCCGGTGTACGTAAGGCAAGTTGGTAATATAATTAAGGAAAGCAAGGAGGATTGCCAATGTTATCCGACCCCATCGGCGATATGCTTACAAGAATCCGTAACGCAAACATGGCAAGGCACACGACCGTAGACATGCCTTCATCCAAAATGAAAGAAGCAATAGCTAATATTTTGGTAAAAGAGGGCTTTGTTAAAGGTTATGAGATTGTACCTACAGGCGTTAAAAAGACCATGCGTATTACGCTTAAATACGGCAAAAACAAAAGCGAAAAAGTTATTGCCGGTTTAAAACGTATTTCAAAGCCTGGGTTAAGAGTATATGTCGGTTGCGAAGAGCTTCCGAAGGTGCTTAATGGCCTAGGGCTGGCGATAGTCTCAACAAACAAAGGCGTAATGACAGACAAAGATGCCCGCGCACAAGGCGTAGGCGGCGAGGTTTTGGCATTCGTTTGGTAGTACAAAACCTAACATTAATTAAGGAGGTGCAGAATTATGTCGAGAATAGGCAAATTGCCGATAGCGATTCCTGCTGGTGTAGAAATTAAAATTACCGCAGGCAATGAGCTTGTGGTAAAGGGTCCAAAAGGCACACTAACCCGCAAGCTTTCTCCCGATATGACTATCGCACAAGAGAATGGGCAGATAACTGTTGCTCGCCCAAATGATTTAAAAAGATTCAAGGCTCTCCACGGTCTTACGCGTACACTTATAAATAATATGGTGGTCGGCGTTACAGAGGGCTACGTAAAACGTCTCGAAATCAACGGCACAGGTTATCGTGCCGCCAAAGCAGGTAAAAAGCTAACACTCAGCTTGGGATATTCTCATCCCGTAGAGATGGAAGACCCTGAAGGTATAACAAGTGAAGTAGACGGAAACACGAAGATAATTATTTCCGGCATAGACAAAGAAAAAGTAGGACAGTACGCTGCAAATATACGCGAAAAACGTCCGCCTGAGCCATATAAGGGTAAGGGCATTAAATATGAAAATGAGCATATCAGACGTAAAGCCGGCAAAGCCGGTAAGAAATAGGCAGGTGACAATATGATAAACAAGCCATGTCGCGCAGCTGCGCGTAAAAAACGGCATTATAGGCTTCGCCGTAACCTCTCGGGTACAGGAGCTAGGCCTCGCCTGACAGTTTTTAAGTCTAACAAATATATATATGCACAGATTATTGACGATATAAAAGGGCATACCATAGCGAGTGCGTCTACCATGGACGCGGCTTTGGTGAAAGCTGATAAGCTAAAATCCACGTCAAACCTCGACGCTGCAAAAGCTGTGGGTACAAGCGTAGCAAAAAAAGCTAAAGAGCTTGGTGTAGAAGAAGTGGTGTTCGACAGAAGTGGATACATCTACCACGGCAAAATTGCTGCATTGGCAGATGCCGCAAGAGAAGCTGGTTTGAAATTCTAAGTTGAAGGAGATTTAAAAAATGGCTATAAAAAAAATAGACGCAAACTCCCTTGACTTAAAAGACAAGGTAGTATCTATCAATCGTGTAACAAAGGTAGTTAAAGGTGGTCGTACATTTCGTTTTGCAGCTCTTGTAGTGGTTGGTGACGAGGCCGGTCATGTAGGTGTGGGTCTCGGAAAGGCTAATGAGATTCCCGAAGCTATACGTAAGGGCAAAGAGGATGCCAAGAAGAATATATTCTTCTTGGAAAAAAATGAAAACGACTCGCTTTATCATGAAATAATAGGTAATTTTGGTGCATCAAAGGTGCTTATGCGTCCTGCACCGGAAGGTACAGGTGTAATCGCAGGTGGTGCAGTACGTGCAGTGCTTGAGCTTGCTGGTGTGCGCAACGTAGTTACAAAGTCTATAGGCTCAAACAATAAGCATAATGTTGTAAAAGCTACTTTGACAGGACTAAAATCTATAAAAACACCTTCTGTTGTGGCACGCCTTCGCGGCAAACCAATTGAAGAAATTTACGAAGCGAGGAATCCCTAATGTTGAAAATCACCTTAGTGCGTTCGCCCATTGGCGCGAAACCTAAGCATAGGGCCACAATACAGGCTCTTGGGCTAAGGAAGATTCAAGCCACGGTGCAACAAAAAGACAATCCTGCAATCAGGGGTATGATTCATCACGTAAAACATTTAATCAAAGTCGAAGAAGTATAAAGGAGGGTTTGCCATGAAATTGGGTGAACTAAAGCCCGCCAAAGGCTCTACACAAAAAGCTTGGCGGCGTGGACGTGGTCACGGCTCGGGTAATGGTAAAACTTCCGGGCGTGGTCATAAAGGACAGAGGTCTCGTTCCGGCAGTGGCGGAAAAGTAGGCTTCGAAGGTGGGCAAATGCCTTTGTATCGCCGTTTGCCGAAGCGCGGCCATTCATGCAGAAATACTAAAGAAATTGTTGCAATAAATGTACAGCTTCTTAATGTATTTGATGATGGTGCAGTTGTAGATATAGCGGCCTTAAAACAAAAAGGTCTTGTTTCTAATCCACGCGATGGTGTGAAAATTCTTGGTAACGGAGAAATAAAAAAGAAGCTTACCGTAAAGGTAAACTACTTTAGCCAGTCTGCGATTGAAAAAATCAAATCGGCAGGTGGAAAAACAGAAGTAATCGCAAAATCAAAAGCTAAAAAAGCTGTAGCAGAGGTTGTGCCAAAAGCTAAAGCTGAAACAAAGTCTACCCCGAAACCAAAGGCCGCTCCAAAAGCTAAAGCAGCACCTAAGGCAAAAGCAGAGGTGAAATAATGTTTAAAATATTCGCCAATGCTTGGCGTGTAGATGATATTAGAAAAAAGTTGTTATTCATATTTTTGTTGCTGTTTATTTATCGTATAGGTGCGATTCTTATTCCATTGCCGGGTATTGACTTGCAGGTATTGGAGTTTGAACGGTATGCGCGCGCTGCGGCCGGCGATACAGCCATGACTCTTTTATCGTTGCTTATGGGCGGTGAACTTGGTACGGTTTTTGCCATGGGTATCGCGCCTTATATTACAGCTTCGATTATCATGCAGTTGCTGACATACGCAATTCCTGCACTTAGTCAGATGCAAAAAGAGGACGAGGACGGACGTAAAAAAATCCAACAAATTACTCGTTATCTAGCTGTAGGTCTTGCGGCGATACAGGCTGCGGGCATGGTGTTTTCGTATACAAGGCATGGAATAATGTGGGATGGAGTTGGGGTCAATCTTTTCCAAGTCCAAAATCAAAACATGTTTGTATACATCGTTGCTACTGTTTCAATGATGACAGGTACGATATTTATCATGTGGCTGGCCGAGCTCTTGACTGAAAAAGGTATAGGAAATGGTGCATCATTCCTCATTTTTGCAAACATCTTGGCAGGATTGCCGGGTGGCGTAATGGCATTTTGGAATATGATAACATCAAGCCCTGATATTTTGACAATTGTTACTGTTGTAGTTTTGTTGATTACATTTGCTCTTATAATTGCGTTTGTTGTGCTGGTGCATGAAGGTGAACGCAGGATTCCCGTGCAGTATTCTCGCAAAGCGGCCGCAGGCGGACGTGGTATGTTTGGTGGAAATCATAACTCATATATACCGCTAAAGGTTAATATTGCGGGCGTGCTTTCTATCATTTTTGCTATGTCGCTCATCGGGTTGCCCGTACAGGTACGCCAATTCTTCCCGAATGCTGTATTTATAAGCAATGTTGCGGAGTTTGTTGATTTTGGTCGTATCGGTGGATTGCACTGGATAGGTGCAGTCATATATGTGGTACTCATCTTCGCATTTACACATTTCTACACATCATTTGCCGTTAACCCCATTGAGATGGCAGAAAACATGAAGAAAAACGGCGGATTTATCCCCGGCATCCGACCCGGGCGGCCTACGAGTGAGTTTATACAAACAACCGTTAATCGTCTATCTTGGATAGGTGCGTGTTTCTACAGTTTGATTGCGCTCACACCTATCTTGATGGGAAGGCTTGTGCCGGAAATGGCTGCTGTAGCCTTCGGTGGTACATCTTTGCTAATCGTAACAGGCGTTGCTTTGGAGTTTGTAAAGCAATTGGAATCACAGCTTTTGATGCGCCATTACAAAGGGTTTTTAGAGTAAAATGGCTATTTTTATCAAAAACGATGAGCAAATTTCATACATGCGTACCGCAAGTAAGGTATGTGCCGGGGCGCATGAGTTGCTAAGAAAGCACATCAAGCCCGGTATTACTACAAGCGAACTCAGCTCAATAGCCGAAGATTATATACGTAGTAATGACTGCAAGCCATCGTTTTTAGGCTATAGAGGTTTTCCGGCTGCTGTGTGTACCAGCGTTAACGATGAGGTAATACATGGTGTACCCGGTTTAAGGAAGCTTTTAAGCGGCGATATTGTTAGTATTGATATTGGTGTGTGCTACAAGCGTTTTCATGGTGATGCTGCCCGAACGGTATCTGTTGGTCATATAAATGAAAATCATAAAATGTTAATCGAAGTAACCGAAAAAGCATTTTTCGAAAGTGTGAAATATTGTACGGAAGAAAACAGACTGCATGACATTTCTAATGCAATAGACGACTATGTAAAGCCCTTTGGGTTTGGAATAGTAAGTGAGTGGTGCGGACATGGGATAGGCAGGCAAGTGCATGAGGACCCCCAAATCCCACACACAAGGCAAGAAAAACGCGGCCCGCGTCTCAGACGCGGAATGACACTGGCAATAGAGCCGATGATAAATGTTGGCTCAGAAGAAATACAAATGCTGGACGATACTTGGACAGTAGTTACCCGGGACGGAGAGTATTCTGCCCACTACGAAAATACTGTGCTAATCACAGACGGTGAGCCGGAGATACTAACTATATGACGGTCGGAACAATCGTTTTTTCTAAAAGAGGACGAGATAAAGGCCGTGCAATGGTGGTATTGAAATGTGAGTGCGAGTATTTGATACTGGCAGACGGAAAACTGCGCACCCTTGAAAAACCAAAGAGAAAAAAAAGTAAACATGTACAAATCACAAACACTCAAGTGGAGATGCAGCCCTCTTGTGGGAGAGCATTGCAAGACGCAGATATTCGGAAATATTTAAAAAAATATAATGAGGTCCCGGAGGGAGGCAAATAGCATTGTCTAAAGACGATGTAATAGAGGTAGAAGGTAAAGTTTTAGAAAAACTGCCTAATGCGACGTTCCAGGTACAACTGGAAAACGGACATGTAATTCTTGCGCACATTTCCGGCAAATTACGGATGAATTTCATCCGCATAATTCCCGGGGATAAAGTGTTGATAGAAATGTCACCATATGATTTGACAAAGGGTCGAATCGTATGGAGAGATAAGTGAGGCGAGTTGTTTCGCCGTAGGAGGGTAATATGAAAGTCAGACCATCGGTAAAGCCAATTTGTGAAAAATGTAAAATAATAAGACGTAAACGTGCTTTGCGAGTGATTTGTGAAAATCCTAAGCACAAACAAAGACAAGGGTAGGTGTAAAATATGGCACGTATTTCCGGCGTTGACTTGCCAAGGGAAAAAAGAGTTGAGATTGGGCTTACCTATATACACGGTATTGGTCGGTCTAGCTCTAAGCGTATTCTAAAAGAGGCGGGAATTAACCTTGATACTCGTGTGCGCGACCTTACAGATGACGAAGTAATTAAAATCCGTAGCGCGATAGAAGCCTCTCAAATGGTGGAAGGTGACTTGCGCCGTGAGGTAGCTCTTAACATTAAACGTTTGGTAGAAATCGGATGTTATCGTGGGATTCGCCATCGTAAAAGTTTGCCCGTGCGCGGTCAACGCACACGTACAAACGCACGTACACGCAAGGGTAAGGCACGTACAGTTGCTAATAAGAAGAAATAATCTCGGAGGGTAAACATGCCTAAAAAAGTAGCGGTAAAGAGAGCGGCGACACGCCGCAAACGCGATAGAAAATTTGTGGACAGGGGACAGGTGCATATCCAGTCGTCTTTCAACAATACAATTGTTACAATAACGGACGCATCGGGTAATGCTCTTAGCTGGGCATCTGCCGGACAACTTGGTTTCCGCGGAAGCCGCAAATCTACGCCTTATGCCGCGCAGATGGCGGCAGATACCGCGGCAGGTGCGGCTAAGGAATATGGTCTTAAAATCGTAGAAGTTTTTGTAAATGGGCCGGGCAGCGGACGCGAAGCCGCTATCCGCGCATTGCAAGCCGCAGGCTTGGAAGTTACTATGATAAAAGACGTGACCCCTGTGCCACATAATGGTTGCCGCCCACCAAAACGCAGAAGAGTCTAATAAACTTTGTATGATAAATCGCCGAAGGCGTGTCAAAAATAGGAGAGAAAAATATGGCTAGATATACAGGCCCTGTATGCAGGCTTTGCCGCAGGGAAGGCGAAAAATTATTTTTAAAGGGCGAAAAATGCTCTAAGCAGAATTGTGCTATAAACAAGCGTCCGACCGCTCCGGGACAACACGGTACGAGCCGTAAAAAACTCTCTGAGTATGGACAACAGACAAGAGAGAAGCAAAAGACAAAACGTATCTATGGAGTACTGGAAAAGCAATTCCGTAAATATTTTGAGATTGCTCGTCGTACACCTGGTGTAACAGGTGAAAACTTGCTCCGTTTGCTTGAGCTTCGTTTAGATAACGCTGTTTACAGGTTAGGCTATGGGCGTTCTCGTACAGAGGCTCGACAAATTGTGCGCCACAATCTGATTACAATCAATGGTAAAAAAGTAAATATCCCTTCATATCAAGTGAAGGTCGGAGATGTAATACAGGTGCGTGATAAATCTAAAACACTGCAACGTTTTAAAGATATTGCAGAGGTAACGGGTACACGCTCTGTTCCCGAGTGGCTTACATCTGACCCGGAAAACTTCCGTGGTACTGTTGCTTCTAAGCCGCTTCGTGAGCATATCACCTACGACCTGCACGAAACACTCATAGTTGAGTTATACTCTAAGTAATAAATAACGCCGCATAAAAGGCGTGCGGATAAAGCATCGCGTTATAAGGTGCGCGATTCTAAAGGGAGGCCAGTATGCTGGAAATCGAAAAGCCTCGTATAGAAGTTGTGGAGACAAAGGGTGACGACTACGGCAAATTTATCGTAGACCAGCTCGAACGCGGTTTTGGTACGACAATAGGTAATGCCTTACGTAGGGTGTTACTCTCAAGTCTACCGGGTGCAGCGGTAAGTAATATCCGTATAGACGGTGTGTTGCACGAGTTTAGTCATTTGCCGGGTGTAAAAGAAGATGTCACAGAAATAATATTGAATCTAAAAAACTTGGCTCTGCGCGATGTGAGTGAAAACCAAGAACCGAAAATTGCTGTAATAGAGGCAAGCGGTGAAGGCATAATCTATGCAAAGGACATAAAACTCGACGCAGACATAGAGGTGCTTAATCCTGAACTGGTGATAGCAACCCTCGGTACTTCTGACGCAAAACTTTTTATTGAAATGACAATACGTAAGGGTCATGGCTACGTGGGTGCAGACAAAAACAAGGGACATGACCAGCCCATTGGTTTAATCCCTGTGGATTCTATTTTTACACCAGTGCGTAAGGTTAATTTTTCTGTGGAGCCTACTCGTGTAGGTAGCGTAACAGACTATGATAAGTTAACGTTAGAAGTGTGGACAAACGGAACAATTGACCCTAAAGATGCTGTTTGTCTGGGTGCAAGAATCCTTACAGAACATTTTAACTTGTTTGTAGATTTATCAGACTCTGCAAAATCTGCCGAAATCATGGTGGAGCGCGAAGAAGGTTTGAAGGAGAGAATGCTCGAAATGAGCATTGAGGAGCTAGACCTCTCTGTGCGTAGTTATAACTGCCTGAAACGTGCAGGTATAAACAATGTACAAGACCTTGCAGGAAAAACGGAAGAAGATATGATGAAGGTGCGCAATCTAGGGCGTAAGTCGCTCGAAGAAGTGCTTAAAAAGATGACAGACTTGGGGCTTACCCTGCAACCTGTCGATGAATAGAAAGGGCGAGTTACCATGCCAGGCTATAGAAAACTAGGCCGCACATCCAGCCAAAGAAAAGCAATGCTTCGTGGTCTTGCTACGCAGCTGATTTATCATGGAAAAATCACAACAACAGAAACACGCGCTAAAGAAGTACGTAAAATAGCAGAAAAATTAATCACACTTGCCGTAAAAGAAAAAGATAATTTTACAACAGAAAATATCACTGTAAAAGTCCCTCAAAAGGACAAAGACGGTAAGCGTGTGAAAACTGTGGAAAATGGGCGCAAAGTGACAGAATACAATGACGTAGAAAAGACAATACAAAAAGACAGCCCAACACGTTTGGCTGCACGTCGTAAAATCCTAAGCGTACTATACAATGTAACCCAAGTACCTGAAAATGGACGGCGCAAGCGTAGCGAATCTAAAAAAGTATGTTTGGCTAATGTTTTGTTTGAAAAACACGCGCCAAAATACAGCGGTCGCAATGGCGGTTATACCAGAATGATAAAAATCGGTCCGAGACGCGGAGACGCGGCACCTATGGTGTTGTTGGAACTGGTTTAAAAGATAAGCACCCCTTTCCGATATTTGGGAAGGGGTTCCCTCAATATTTATAAAAATATTCGGATTGTGGAGGGGTAGCATGAACCAAAAAAAGGGAACAATTCTTGTAGTGGATGACAGCCGTGTGAGCCAAACACATCTTGTTCAAATTTTGCAAGATGAGTACGTAATACATGCTGCTTCTGGCGGTGTGGAGGCTATACAGGTTGCTAAGGCGGCCAAGCCTGATATTATTTTATTGGACATAGTAATGCCGCAGATGGATGGATACGAAGTGCTTACCGCTCTACGCGAAGCAGGGGAAACAAGGGACATCCCTGTTATTTTCATTACAAGCCTTGACCAAGAAAGTGACGAAGAAAAAGGATTAAGGTTGGGTGCTGTAGATTATATCTCAAAACCATATAATCCGATTATTGTAAAATTGCGGATTAGCTTGCAACTAAAGATTTCGGAGCAAATGCGCCAAATCAATGAATTGAGCATGATGGATGCGGTTTCTAAACTTCCTAACAGGCGTTATTTTGACAAGCGTTTGCGTGAAGAATGGCAACGCGCTTTGAGCGAAAACCGTCAACTCGGTATTTTGATGATAGATGTAGATAAATTAAGGACCTATAATGCCATATATGGATATAGCCATGGAGATGAATGTCTCTTAGCTGTTGCGGGGATTATTTCAGAGAATGCTCTGCTTAGTCCGGGTGATGTGGCGGCCAGATGGGCGTATGGTGGCTTTGCCGTGCTTATTTTGAATGCAACGGGAGGAGAATGCAGTACCATCGGCGAAAATATACGCAAAGCGGTGGAATCGCTTTCTATTCCAAATCCGGACGGAGATGGCACTAATGTAACGATTAGTATAGGTGCTAATGCGATTTTGCCTTCTTCCGAGACAAGTATTGAACAATTTATTTCTAATGCCGATTCCGCGCTGTATTTGGCTAAGGAACTGGGTAGAAATCAAGTGGTGGTAAACTCTTGAATTATTTAGATATTGGCGTTCTTGTTTTAGTGATTTTATGCGCTCTTGCAGGGTATCGTCGGGGACTAATCCGTACTGTCTACGGATTAGTCTCCTTTTTTTTAGCAATTTTTTTGGCTAATCTGCTCTTTCCTTATGCCGCCGCGTTTTTGCGCGAGACATTTGTTTTTGATGCATTGCAGGATAGCATAAAGACAGGACTTAATCTTGAAGGTTTTGTGACACAGTATACTGCCGGGCGGCAGGCGGATATTATTGAGTCATTGCCTATACCTGCGGCATTTCGGGGACTTTTGCACGCACAGTTTGAGGCGGATATGCATGGGATTTTGCGATTTGATACTATTGAGGATTATGTGTCGGCGTTTTTTGCTAATATTGCAGTGAATGGGATTGCTCTGGTGCTGGTTTTTATGGTTGCGATGGTGCTTTTATCGGTGATTGGTGGGGTGCTGGACATAGTGGGCAGATTGCCTGTAATCAATACCTTTAATCGCTTGGGTGGACTCGCTTTTGGTGTATTGTTGGGTGTTGGAATTTCTTGGTTGGTGATGGTTGTGCTTTCTATGTTTTTAGCTACAAGCACTAATGCGGATGTCTATGACCTCATTATGGACTCTGTTTTTGGAAGTAGGGTTTTTGAAAGAGTAATCGAACCCCTGACAGAAGTTTATAATGTTTAAAATTGCTCTTTGTTTTGGGGTCTTTAACATAGCGTTGGTAGTTTTGGTTTGGGTTTTTTGGGGCGGATTAGCTTATTTGGGACAAGGGCAGGCTCTGGTTAGGCGATATGAGAGCCGCTATGCCGCCGTGACGAGGATGGCAGACGAGTTCGAAAATAATTTGCATGAGCTTGGGATTATTAACGAGCGAATGCTGCACGGCTCTGAAGTTTTTTATGTGCTTTCGGTACTCAATGCAATGGCCGAGACTTATGGTAAGGTAGTAGATTTTTTGATTGCCGAAACGGCTTTGACTGATAGGATTTTAGAAACGAATGCAAGGATGGCGATTGTCGGGGATTTTTATGACATTATAGATTTTTTGAAAAAGTTTAGTGAGGGGCGCGAGGAGTATGTACACATGCGCTCTTTTTATATTTCTGATATAATGCACGAGAGTGAGTCGGCTCGCTCTGTAAGGCTTTATTTTTCTTTGTTTTCGATTGTGAGTGATTGATTTGTGGTTTTGGAAAGCAGGCGCGAGGTATAGAAAACCTTTGCTTGTGGCGGCTGATTTTTTACAGTTTAGCATTAGTTATTTTGCGTCGTGGTTTATCCTCATGCGTAGGATTTCTTTGGCTGACCGTTTGCATGTAGTTTTGTTTGGGTATCTGTTTTTTATTTTGATTTTTCTTGCTGTTTATTGGGTTTTTGGGATGTATGAAAGCCTTTGGCGGTATGCGGAGGCTTATGAATTTTTGAAATGCATGATTGCAATCGCTGTTGCTGTTGCTGTTTTTGTTACCGTTACTTGGCTTGTTTTCCAACCTCCAAGGGTGGAATATCGTCTGCCGATAACGGTTTATTTTATTTCTGCGGCGATGGCGGGAGCCAGTACGTTGTTTTTGCGGACGGCATATCGTGCATATCGTGCGAGTAGTGCGCGGCGGCATGGCGGTATGTACAAAAAGGCCATAGTCGTAGGTACCAGCGAGACAGCAATCGCACTCATCCAAGGACTGGAACGCAATCCGAGCCAACGTTATGAGGTGGTATGCGCCGTAGATGATGACCCTGCAAAGGTTGGTTTGAGAATCCAAAGTGTAAAAATATCAGGGACTGTGCAGGATATTCCGCGACTGGTAAAACGACATGGTGTGCATGTTATTTTATTGGCTCTGCCACATGCAAGCGGCAAGGAAAAGCGGCGAATTTCCAGCATCTGCGCAAAGACAAACTGTGAGCTGAAAAAGGTGCCTGATATTTTTGACTTCGAAAGTGATGTGCCTAATGTGGTGCCTAAGACGGAAGATGTAAGCGTCGAGGATTTGTTGGGACGCGATGTGGTGGATGTAAAGCGTTTTAAAAACAAGTATCTGGCAGGGCAGACAGTGCTTGTGACAGGCGCGGGGGGTACCATCGGTTCAGAACTATGTCGTCAAGCGGCGGCACATGGTGCGGATTTGGTTGTTTTGGTGGATGTCTGGGAAAATGGGATGTATGCGCTGGAGCAGGAGCTTATATGTAATTTTGAATCTGTAAAAGTGGTCGCAGAGGTAGCAAATGTGCGCGAAAAAGAGCGGCTGGACAGACTTTTTTCGCAATACAAACCAAGCCTCGTATATCATGCCGCTGCGCATAAACATGTCACCCTGATGGAGACTGCACCTGAAGAAGCTGTAAAAAACAATATATTCGGGACATTAAATGTCGCACGCTGTGCCGAGCGGCATGGTGTCAAGCGTTTTGTGCTTGTCTCTACCGACAAGGCCGTAAACCCCACAAATGTCTACGGTGCCACAAAACGTGTCTGCGAAATGATTGTACAAAGTCTGGGATTTGCATCTGTAAGATTTGGAAATGTGCTTGGTTCCAATGGGTCGGTGATTCCGCTGTTTAAGGCACAAATAGCGGCGGGCGGGCCTGTGCGTGTCACGCATAAGGATATTATCCGCTACTATATGACTGTGACGGAGGCGGTTTCTCTTGTGATGAGTGCGGGAGAAATGGCAAAGGGTGGCGAAATTTTTGTACTGGATATGGGCGACCCTGTTAAGACGCTGGATTTAGCGGAGATGCTGATTAGGCTGTCGGGATATGAGCCTTATGAAGATATTGACATCGAAATCACGGGCTTACGACCCGGAGAGAAGCTGTATGAGGAGTTGTTGATGGCCGAAGAGGGCTTGCAGATGACCTCTAACAACAAAATATTTGTCGGACGACCCATTGATATAGAGCCTAAGGATTTGTTTGCGGCTTTGGACAAGTTGCGTCGATATGCTGATTTGGGCGCGAGGGTTGAGATTGTACAAAAATTACAGGAACTCGTGCCGGGATTTACAGTATTTGGTGAGGTATAGACATGTTCGATGTTTTTATTAACCGCGCTATTTGGTTTTTGCTTGCCGCCGCCGCGCTTGGTGTGGGTTATTATTTATGTGGTTTTGTGTTTTTGTATCTGCACGGCATGGGGCAATGGCCTTTTATTTTGTTTGTCTTTGGGCTTATTGTGCTTTTTATTTCGGTTGTTTTAAATGGGCGCAAAATTATGATTTTTATACCATTGGGGTATGTTGCGGGCTTTGCAGTTGGCATGGTATTACCATGGGAGGTATTTCGACTTGCGCCCGACGGAGAATGGTATTATTTTGACCAAAGCTGGGTGGCATGGACGGTGACATATTTGATTTTTATGGCCGTGGGTTTGATTTTTGATTTTATAAAAGCTAAGAGGAGGGCATACTAATGTATAAACATCATGAGGAGTCTATTAAAAACATGACGGAGTATTTTTGCGAAAAACCTGAGGTGCGTGCGTTGTTTTTGGTAGGCTCTGTTGCGACGGGAACGGAGCGGGAGGATAGTGACATAGATGGTGTTGCAATCCTCACAGATGAAGAATATGCCCGCAAAAAAGCGACAGGGGGTACCCTGGAAGTCATCCGTGATAAATGCACATACGAAGGTGGCTACTTTGACATCCATTATCATTCGCGAGGATGCTTAGAAGGGATTCTTGCGCAGGGGTCGGAGCCAATGCGCAATTTATTTTCTGCCGCAAGACCCCTTTTTTGTCACGAGGATGGCTTAGAAGAAATTGTCGCAAAAATCCCCATATATCCCAAAAAAGACGCAGAGGGAAAGCGTCTGCGTTTTTATTGCACATTTAAACAATTTTATGTGTATTTTTGGAAAACCTGCAAGCCGACGGGTTTTCAGCGTTTTCACATAGCCGATGGAATGATTTACAACTTGTATCGCCTTATTCTTATAGAAAACGGAATCCTCTTCCCATCAATGAGAAAGCTGGAAGAGGCAGTAATAGCCGCAAAAAACAAACCTGAAAATATCATAGAAAAATGCCACAAGCTGATGCAAACCCTTTCTGACGAGGACTGCTTGGCTTTGATAGAGAGTTACGAAAGTTGGACGGACTATGACTTCCCAAAGGTGCATAATATAGTGATGAATAATTTTGCGGATACATGGGAGTGGCAGTGATGTATCTACACGCAAAGCGGGTAATGGATATATTATTGCTTTTAATAACCGCGCCATTTTGGCTGCCGCTTATGCTTGTGCTTGCGGTGTTGGTAAAGATGACATCTCCCGGTGCTGTTTTTTTTACGCAAAAAAGATATGGGCGTGACCGTATCTTTTTTCAAATTTACAAGTTTCGGAGTATGTACACAGACGCGCCCGGGGATGTGCCTACACATTTGTTGGAAAATGCACAATCGTTTATTACCCCCCTGGGGCGTTTTTTACGAAAAACCAGCTTGGACGAGCTTCCGCAACTGTTTAATATTATAAAGGGTGAGCTGACTCTTGTGGGTCCGCGCCCCGCTCTTTGGAATCAAGATGACCTCATCGCCGAGAGGGAAAAATACGGAGCTAACGCCATTCCTGTAGGTCTCACCGGGCTTGCGCAAGTGCGTGGGCGCGACGAGCTTCCCATCACAGAAAAGGCCGCACTCGACGGCGAATATGCAAAAAAAATGAGTTTTCTGCTGGATATAAAAATTCTTTTTTTGACTGCTGTCCAAGCCGTCACAGGAAGCGGAATCTCCGAAGGCGGGCCGAAATGAAAGTCTTAGTCATAGGCAAAAACGGTTATATCGCAAAAAGTTTTGCAGAATATGCGTCTTGTGGGTTTTCCATTGACATCGTAGATTCTTACGAAGAATGGAAGAGCGCGCCTTTCGAAGGCTATGACACTGTACTTTTTGCCGCAGGTATCGCTCATCGCAGGCAAACTAATCAAAAACTTTATTATGAAGTCAACTGCGACCTCGCGGTATCCATTGCAAAAAAGGCAAAACTTGCTAAAGTGCCGCATTTTATCTATCTAAGCTCAATGGCCGTTTATGGTAAAAAAGAGGGCAAAATATCCGCGAATACTATAGCGCAACCTACGCATAATGATTACTATGGGCAATCAAAATTTAAAGCAGAAAACGCGCTTAAAAACTTATTGGACGATAACTTTAGTCTCGCAATAATCCGCCCGCCCATGGTCTATGGCGAAAACTGCCCGGGCAAATATGCCACACTGGAAAAAATATCAAAATTTTTGTGGGTAGTGCCGAATAATAATAACAAGCGCAGCATATTGTATATTAACAACTTGTCCATGTTTTTATGCATGGTCATAACAAGACGTGAGACAGGGATATTATGTCCTCATGACAAGGAGTACGCTAATACAGCGGAACTCGTAAAAAAAATAAGGCAAAACATAGGCAAAAACACCCACGTAATAAACGCGGGTATACTAATCAAAATCCTATCCGTTTTGCCTGCTGTAAAGACAGCATTTTCAAGTTTGTATTACGAAATGGGGGAAGGCGCGGAATGAGAGTTTTTTCAAGCTGTAGTGTAGAAACGCCAAAGGTATCCGACATACAATGCAACTCATGCGGAGAAAAGGTAGAAAAAAATAAAGTCGGCTACTTCCATGACCATGTGTCAGTGAGCAAAACATGGGGCTATCACTCACCCTATGACGGCGAAGCACACGATATAGACCTATGTATAGGTTGCTACAAAGACTGGATTGCTCACTTCGAAATACCACCCTATCCGCAAGGGGAAATAGCAGTTTGAGGGCATAAACTCCGTTACTAACGGGGCTTATGCCCTTCTCATATAAATAAAATCATTAGCTCCACTGTTTTTATTAGCCTTTACACGTTTTATTTCTCTAAAACCCAGCTTTTCATAGAGCCTTATTGCGCTTTTATTTGTGTCGGCTACTTCAAGCACATATGCATCATATGGTGTTTGCTCCATTACATAAGTCAGCAGTTGATAGCCCAAGCCTT
Organism: Defluviitaleaceae bacterium; assembly: GCA_009786925.1. Classification (GTDB taxonomy): domain Bacteria; phylum Bacillota; class Clostridia; order Lachnospirales; family WQUN01; genus WQVC01. The sequence continues at coordinate 20,063 of WRGY01000115.1, forward strand.
TGTTTCGGGAGCTTTCTTCCGTAGTAACAAATTCTATTATGCCGGTATCTTTGAATGCGAAATGGGAGCTGTTGCGTCTCATATTGCGTTTTAATGTAAAATACATCAAGTTTCCACGCAAAACCCCCAAAATTTTTATAAATTCCTCGCGCTTTAGTGAGATGGGTGGATACCCTTGTGTACATGACACCATAGCCGCAACTTTGCCTCCGTCTAACGCTACATAAAAATATTTTAAACAAAAAATATGGGCAAATATTTTTACAAGCACATCCCTGTCCTTGTGATAATACTTTACCCATTCGTAAAAACCCTCGACAAATAAACGGCTCAGTTGGCCGCGTGGGTCAATGGTCAGACTATCTGCACGTTGTATATCAAATGCTCCTCACATCGTGTATTGAAAATTCTATGTCAGACTTTATTCGGTATTTCATGACATCATTTGGTGGGCTGATGGAAATCAACCCGCCCATGACCATACATTTTATTTTGCTGATAGAAGTATCAAAAATATATGCCAACAGCTTGCTTAATTTTAAATCAAAAAAATATTTGCTTTTCAAATTTACTTTTAAATTATTGGTTGATTTTTGTTGTTCAAAACCTTCTATATAGTACTTTACGTCCATATATTTTACTGCACAGTCATTTCTTTTTAAAAAATCTCGGTCAAATGCGTAATCCCAAGCTAAGTTTATATCATTATGAGTAAAGTGGTCAAACAATTCCCTTGGAATATCATTAGGTCTAATCCCCTTATATATGCTCAACTTTAATGTTGTATCGCATTTTGAACATTTATAGATGAGCCAAATATCAAGCCTTGTGCTGTTGCTGTTAATTCGAAATTTCTCACTGCAATAATATTCCATTTTTTTGTTGCACTTACTGCAATGTCTTATTATTAGCGGTGTGTTTTTTGGAATAACACACCATGTTACCTCATCATGATTTTCAAGCATGTCCATCACCCGATAAAATCATAATGAGCAACAAGGTATATCACTACCTAATAGATGATTACTAAATAAGATTGAGGAAAAAAATAAGCTCGACCACAATATAGCCGAGCTTATTTTTTTCGTTCCTGTTTTTTCCCCTGTGTTATTATTCTTTGAATACTTTTATCTGACAAAAAATACTCTATGGCCAGCTCGTTGACATCTGAGCCGGATTTGTATTTTGCATATATTTTTTTGTTCCGTTCCTGTGTTTCAATCTTTGAATGGGTGTTATCTCCCCATCTTTTTTTATTTTCAGGCTTCTTGGGAATATAAATACATGCTCCATCTATGAATTGCTGCATAACCTCCAGAACATCATCAGGGAAGATGTCCTGTGCGTTAACATAGCGCATAGTGCTCCTCCTAATAAAATTCTGTTAGGATGAGCAAAGGCTATTATATTCTTTCAAAACGCAATAGCCTCTGCTATGCGTTGATTACGAGTCTGGTCATAAATTAATGTCCCCCCTTTTTTTTGGCGTTCGCAGAGACCCTGCTCACGTCCTCATTATAACTAAAGAATCAAAACCGCGCAATTTATAGCGGTACAAACATCAACCAATATCCAAAATCTCCGTGCTTTGCAGTTTTGGTTGCAGCGGTGGGTTTAAATTTTGTAAAGCCCATTCGTTTTGCCTGTGCCTTCAGGTCCGGGGCATATTCGCCCGGCACTGCAATTATGTATTCTGTGCCTTCTTCGTTGATGCCGAGCATGAGATGGGCGTAGTTTGCATATGCGGCACGTACAAATGGTTCTTCCAATAAAAGTGGCCGATTATCAGGGAGGGGAACAGCATCGGATATAGTGAGGCGCACCCAGCCCGTGCCGTCAGGCTTTTCGAAGGGGGGTTCCTGAGGTTTGCTGCCAAAGATAGCTTCCACCGCACGCGAAGTTTCTGTGTTGCCGCATGAAGGTTTTGGCGGCCGTGCAGGCTCTTTGGGCTTGCGAGTACGCGGAGCTGCCTGGCGCGTGCGTGGACGAGGCGGCTCGGGTGTTGTGACCTCTGGCTCGGGTGTTGTGACCTCTGGCTCGGGTGTTGTGACCTCTGGCTCGGGTGTTGTGACCTCCGGCTCCGGTGCTTCTTCCTCGACCGCTATATGGAAATTCCCTCGCCAAGAAACAGGCCGCTCTCGATACCCGCAAAGCGGCGAAATAACCGCGTCCGTAGCATCTGCTACTATAGCAACCGCCACAAAATCTTCTAAAACAAATTTTCCCCCCATGATTTTATCCCATGTTTGCCGATTTTCTATTTTTCCTTTTTCGCAGGCGTTGACATTGCCTAAAAAAACACCGACAAAGCGTCTTTCGTCAGGAAAGATTATGTAAATACTGTATCTTGTCTCCGGTCTTATATCTTGAGCCCAAATGGTGATTTTTCCTTCGCCGTATCTATTTTCTACCAGACAACGCCCTGCGGGAGTCCTGCCTTTAAGGCCATAGCCTGTTGCCTCGCACTCCATTGGCATCAAAAAACGCAAATAATTCATTATGTAGCCTCCAGTATTATTACTGAGATTTTTTCGATATGCATTAATGTATATGCGTAACATAAATTGTTCATTCCCGAATAATGTGTTATTATTAATATAGAACGGAAGTGGCAAAACATGGGTAAATTATTTGGCACAGACGGCGTGCGTGATGTTGCAAATACAAAGCTAACGCCGGAGCTTGCTTTTCAACTGGGTCGTGCAGGAGCATATGTACTTACAAAAAAGACAGCGGGTGCGCCGCGGGTGCTTTTAGCAAAAGACAGCAGACGCTCGGGCGATATGTTGGAGGCCGCACTTACGGCTGGGCTATGTTCCATCGGTGCGCAGGTTTTTCATGCGGGCGTGATACCCACTCCGGCTGTGGCATATCTTGTACGCAGATATAATTTATGTGCGGGCGTTATGATTTCTGCCTCCCATAATAAAATGGCAGACAATGGCATAAAATTTTTTAACAGCGAGGGTTTTAAGCTCTCCGATGCATTAGAAGAAGAAATAGAATCATTAATCGAAGAAATTAACACAACAGGTGATAATCTCCCGCGCCCCGTAGGCGAAGGTGTGGGTATGATAAACCAAGTAAAAGAAGCCGCAAAGGACTATGTCTCCTACTTGGCCTCCACAGTGTTTGGGCTAAATCTCGACGGTTACAAAATCGCTCTGGACTGTGCAAACGGTGCGACCAGTGAGGTTGCTCCGTGGATATTTAAAAAACTCGGCGCGCAAGTTCTCACTATTCACAATACGCCCGATGGCTCAAACATAAACGACAAATGTGGTTCCACCCACATAGAGAGCTTGCAAGCCTTTGTACAAGCAGAAGGTGCGGACATAGGTATAGCTTTTGATGGTGACGGTGACAGGATGTTTGCGTTATGCGAAAATGGTGGCGTGGTAGATGGCGACGTGACACTTGCCATCTGCGGGTTAGACCTAAAAGAACGCAGCCAACTCGCCCAAAACACCATAGTAGCTACAGTAATGAGTAACCAAGGTTTAGAGATATTTTGCCGTGCAAACGAAATAAACTTATATCGTGCAGATGTGGGCGACCGCTATGTTTTGGAAAAAATGCTTTCTGACAATCTGCAATTTGGCGGAGAACAATCGGGTCATTTAATCTTTCGCCGTCACAGTACCACTGGCGACGGAATACTCGCCGCCCTCCAACTGGTTGCCGTTATGTCGCGTAAAAAAATGCAACTTTCCGAGCTTGCGAGTGTGCTGGAGACCTTCCCGCAAGTCCTGCTAAATGCGGCAGTCCCAAATAACCGAAAGCATGAGTTGCTAACAAATCCTCAAATCCAAAAAGCTCAATCTGAAATAGAATCAGCAATGAAGGGCGAAGGTCGTATCCTTATCCGCCCATCAGGCACAGAGCCTGTAGTGCGTGTAATGCTCGAAGGCCGTGACAAAAGCAAAATAGAAAACTACGCAAAAACATTGGTGGATATAATACAAAAAAACCTTACCTAAAGTTTTTACAAATGCTTGCCGATATAGTAGTTGATAGGTATAATGTTCCAAAAGTCTGGATTGTAGGGACAGCGTCCCTATTATAAAGAGGGGAGAAATTAATATGGACATTGCAAGCGCAACCCAATTACTAAATGGGGTAAATCCAAATCAGCAACAGAACAACAATCAGGCAAGTTCTGCAATACCCGGTACGCCACCTGCGGGAGCAGTACCCACAGCGGACACCGACTTTGGTCCTGCCGCCACATATGTACAAGGGCAACAAGCACAGACAGCAGAGACTTTCACCATTGACAGGGAGCGTGTAACCTCTCTTTGGAATCAACACCAAGAGCGTGTAGACTCCTTCCGTCGCATGGTAGAAACCCTGCTCGGCCAACAAGCAGAACGCCAAGGCTTGGCACAAGGCACATGGAATATTGGCGACATAGAAGTAACCGACGAAATGCGTGCAGAAGCACAAAGTATGATAGACGAAGGCGGCTACTTTAGTGTAGAAGAAACAGCTGCGCGTATGCTTGATTTTGCAGTAGCCCTCACAGGCGGCGACCCTGCAAGAATCGAAGTAATGCGTGACGCAGTACAACGCGGCTTTGCACAAGCAGAGCGTATGTTTGGCAGCGAACTACCGGAAATCAGCCACCAAACATTAGAAGCAGTAATGAATGGCTTTGACGAGTGGGCAGCAGCAGGCTCTGCTTCTGCTATCACATTACTTGACAGATAGACAAGTGGGGGCGAAAGCCCCCGCGTTTTTTGGAGGCGATAAAAATGACCGTGAATAATATTGCAAGGAACCAAATGAGTGATGCCATGATGAGAGTGGGCAGTGGCCAACGTATCAACTCCGCCGCAGATGATGCCGCCGGATTGGCTATAGTCGAGGATATGACCGCGCAAATTCGCGGATTGGACCAAGGTGAACGCAATACTCGCGACATGCAATCCATGCTAAACGTGGCAGAGGGCGGCCTTGATGGAGTGTCCGATAGCCTAAACCGCATACGTGAGCTTAGTGTGCAAGCCCTCAACGGAACAAACACCGATGCACAGCGCGAAATGATACAAAATGAAATCGCCCAATTGGCAGATGGTATCCAAGCCGCGGTAGGTGGCACACAATTTAACGGCCAAAACGTACTTGATGGCGTAGAGAATGCAAATACCGCTGCCGGCCCCCAAGGCACAGGACCTATTGTAAACATCAACGATATGTCCTCCATTGCTCAAGCTATGACAGCCATAGCAGAAGACGGCTCATTTGACTTGGACGCTATTGACAATGCTATTGCACAAGTCTCAGAAGAACGCGCAAGCCTTGGCGCAATGAACAACCGCATGGATTACACCGCCAATGCAAACTCTGTATCAAGCCTTAACTTAGCCGATGCGCGCAGTCGCATTGCTGATGCAGACATCGCCGCAGAAATGATGGCCGTGGAGCAAGACCGTGTAGTCAACGAAATGCAGGTGCTGTTGCAACAGCAAGAACAAGAGGACGAACAAACCCGAGTCCAAAGTGTGTTGCAATCAGGGGTATAACGACTGGAAATCAAAGGGAGCCGTGATGGCTCCTTTTTTATGCCTTATGCCAGATTCGTGCCGCCATGATGGTTATGTCATCCTTTAGTCCGCTACGGGAGCGTTTTTCGGCTTCTCCCAGCAGATGGTCGGCTATGTCTTGAGGGTTGGCGTAACGGCAGGTTTTTAATGCGGTCTTTAGCCATGTGGAGTCAGACTCGCCTGCGGTAGTGGCTCCGTCAGTCGCCATCAGGATAATATCACCATGGCGCAGTGTACGTTCTGTTATTTCTAAATCTATTTCGTTTAGCATTCCGATGGGCAGTGATGAGGAACTTATTACATTTACATGTCCATCTCTCAATACATATGTTTCGGCCGCGCCTATTTTTATAAACTCAGCATTGCCTGTGTATAGGTCAATGGAGCAGATGTCCAAAGTAGAAAAGGACTCCTCGTTGGATTTTAGTATTAGCACGGAGTTTATCATGCGGACAGCGAGTTCTTTGTCAAATCCGCTTTCGATAAAATCTTCCAGTAGACCTACTGTAGCCGCGCTTTCTCGGCGGGCGCGCTCGCCACTGCCCATTCCGTCGGATAGTACAAGCAGCGATGAGCCATTGCGCAGTTCCATTGAGGAGTAGCTGTCGCCGTTACCGCGTTTGCTCTTTGCACGGAAGGCTACGCCGCTGGTTATGCGTAGTTTTTGTTCTTCCATAAAGCGTGAATGACATACGCCTCCCCTTATATCGCAGTCGCCGCCTTCTACGCGCATTTTTCGTTTTAGTACGGCGTTCAAGATTGGCAGTATTTCGCGGGAACATGCTTTTTTCCCTATGCAGGGGCGGTGGTTGATGGATACACGATAGCGGCTTTGGTTGTCCTCCAGTACTATGACGCTTGTTACTTCGATTTTTTGTTTCAAGAGAGCCAGTATCATTTCCTCTTCCAGTCCTTCGTGAAAGCGGAGAGATATGTCGATTTCTTGTGACAGGCATTTTACTATACCTGCTACACCGTGCAGTTGCTGGCTTATTAGCTCACGGCTTTCGGTTATGCGATTATGCCAACGTAAGTCTGTTTTATAGACATTAAAGATTGCGTTTAGTTCTTGCAATAGGATTTCGGGCGATTTACATTCTTTTTTGAATGCGTCACTGATGTCATCTAATGTTGCATTACCGTTTTGTGAACATGCGTTTAGCATAGAAAAAACTTGCTGATGGGTATTGTACAAATCTTCTTCCCAGCACCACTCACGAGAAGGACAGTTGCCGCAGGCACGGTTTGTCAGTTCGTCTATTAGAAGGGAAATGTCGTGTTTGTTAAGCCCTGTCTTTGGCTTAGACAGCCCGCTGAATGTGTCCGCAAGTTTTCCGAAAGCTGATGCAAAACTATCTAATCGTCGTGTTGTTTCTTCTTTGATTTTATCCATATAATCATCCGCGCTATCCAATACCGGATTAATCGCCGAAGCAACATTAAAATAAAAGCTTTGAGGGGTGAAAATAAATGCCAACCCTGCTGCTCCAAGCGCGTAAATCATAGAAAACCCAAGCCAGTCCCTTGCAAGCAAAAACAAGGCACAACCACCTGCCGCACCTATGCCGATAATAACAGACGGTCTAGGGAAGCGTTTGTTTAGATTGCCCAAAAACCCACCCCCCAATCCTGCAAGCCCAAGCACTGTCGCCCATTCTGCACCCCAGTATCCCGAAAGATGCAGAAAAAACCCAAGCATAACACCTGCCGCCGCCGCCATTCCTGCTCCACCCTTAAAAGCAACAACGCAAAGCACATAAACACAAAAGAAAATCCTAAGTGGCAAACTTCCAACGTATATATCAGAAGCACCCGCTATCACCCCGGCAAAAATCACGGTGACAGAGGCAATATCCTCCCCGCTAAGGAGCTTTGCTCGTCTGCGTCGCCCTGTCAAAATCACATGCGCTCGTTTGATGACAAGTGTAAGTCCGCCCGTCAATATTGTTTCTAAAGCGACAATAGAAAAAAAGAAAAGATTAATACCATACATAATAAAAATTGTCATGCCCCCCGCAAAGATGGAAGCCGAAGCAGCAACCGCGACCCAAGGCAGTTTTAGCCACTCCCTGCGCTCTCCCGCAGTAATATGTAGCCCGCAAAAATAATAACTACAAAATAAAACTACAGCTAACACATATCGAGCAATAAAAATATCTCCCAGTCGCGTAATGAGTCCAATCAAAATAAAAAATGCAGTAAGATAAAATCCCTGTACCCCCATAAACGCGGCTAAAAACGGCAAAGCCAGCGGATTGATAAATCCAAAAACCTGCGCCCGACCGATAAAAAAACCAAACGCACAGATGAGCGCGACCACCATTTCCCTTTTGCCGATGGGGGTTTTTTTGCCTTTTGCGGCAGTCATTGGTATATGCATATGTGCCACCTCCATTGCGATTATAGGCTTGTACATATGAATATTTTGTAAAAATATGTCTTTATCATTACAGAACAATTTTTCCCTATATGATTTTCTGAAAAAAACCGATATAATGATAAGGGCTTATTATGCCTATGCTTTGTATTGCTACTCCAATTAAAGCGTGAAACATCTTGGCGGTCTTTGTGTCATGACTTCGCGTTACAGTAACCTACTCCACCAGCTACAATGGCCTTTTTGTAAGGGGTTGAGCGGTTCAGGCCAAAACATCTATATAATCGGATGAGCAATGTGTGCAAAAAAATCCTGCGGGGGGTACTAAATATATGAAAAATTTTAAGAAACATATTAGCTTATGGTTAGTAGTTGTTATGGTTTTTAGTTTATTTGCGCCATTTTCAATAAGGCGGGTGACGGTATATGCTCAAACATGGATAGACGAGATGGGTGCCAGGGGTGGAGAGCTTGCGGCTACGTTCCATGGTATGCTAAGCCCGCCGTCGGGGCAGATGTTTCCGGAGCTAACGAGACGTGTAGGTGGAGACCCGGTTGTTACCGAAGGTAGTGTTTTAGTCAACTGGGAATTAGCCAGAAGTGTCGTATGGGATGGGGACATGGACGTTTTGCGTTTCTTTGACGAATACGGTAGGCGGCATGAACTTTCTGTAAAGAGGATTATGGACTATGGCGGAACTATCGGCCTTATGGTCAACTATGATATTTATGTGCGTAGGTTTGATGCCGCAGGAGACTTTGTGGGATATAGGCATATTGGCGACCCATTGTTTGGTGCAGGTGCTGCCGGTGGTTTTGCTATTTACGCGCCCGGGATTGGGTATTTGCCTGCGCCACAGTTTTTTGCGGAAGCAAGAAACCCGGGCGTAGATAATCCTGAGCTTGGTACGATTTTAAACAGAGTAAACAATCGTAGCCGCTTTATGGACCCTTTGCTAATGGACCCATGGGTGCCTGCGGATGCACCGGAGCGTTTTACACCTACACATCCATACTTCTTTGACTTTATAAATAATCCAAACGATTTAGTACCCGCGGCAAACCAAATTTTCTATCAACGTCTATCTCCGAGTTTTAATATTTCGCATAACATGGGTTACTCTTTCCGCTTTGGCGGTAGTAATGTCCACTTTTTGTGGCAAGATGACCAGTTTTATTTCTATATAGAGGGTATTGACAGTCCGTTTTTGAGTGGTGGCGCAATCCACGAGTTTACCCTTGAGCGGTACAGCGCAATTGATGCGAGACAGTATTTCAGAGGTGTCGGTGGCTCGGCTGTTCGTCACCCGGACGGTTATGTTCCGCATCCAAGTGCTGTTGTTCCTCATCCATACCCGGAATATATTGGTGTATACACTTCTTTTGCTCGTCCTCCGGCAGGCATTGCAAACCAACCTGCGATGAATGTACCTGTGATTGATAATCCGCTAAATCCTGACCCGGACGGCGGTAATGTTGGTAACAGGAGACTCGGACGGGTGGGTCACGTATATGTAATCATGGGTGTATCGCACGACTCAGTAAACACCATTCCTTTTGCACAAAACATAGACCCGCTTGACCCGGATGCAGGGTTTATGCCTCATGTACGCAATACACATATTTTGCGAGAAGATACAGCACCTCGCGGGCCTCTTGTTGGTACAGGATTTGTTTCGGGTGTTGAAACACCTAACGTTTCCCCTGCGTTCCCCTCGTATGACCACGAACCACTGGATATGACAACTCGCCCATATCCGATACAGCCCGTCGAACCCGACGTGGGGCTGGATATTCGTTTTAACCTGCCTATGTTGTTTAGTGAGGATAGAGGAAGCTTTTCCGAGGCCCTAGCGAGCAATTTGCCATTGCATGACTCGTTGGAGGTATGGCTAAACATGGGTATCGCAGGCGGCCCGACATCAGAAAACCTACAGATTGAATTTAATATTAGAGACCTTGAGCCGTATGGTGTAAATCCATATGGCAGTGCGCCGGGTATAATAAATCCCCCAAACCACCCCAGATTTGAATTGCATGATATTTCCTTGCTTACAAGGCAGGCTCAGCAGACATATCCCGACCGTGTACGTATCAAGGTAGGCGGCATGACACCCAGTATCCACTATAACGAGGTTTTTTTAGCGATTGTGCCGATAGGGTCGGTGACGGCTACCACCCCCGCCAATGTATTGGGTTGGACAAATGCGCAGGTATCTACACCTGTGGGCAGTAGCTTTTATACTTTCCTTAGATATGAATTTACAGAACAAGCGGGTCGCCCATTCATTCGTATTGAGCCGTTTAACTATAGTGTAAACCGTGTACGTGCGGGCTTCTACCAAATGGTAGGTGCGATTGTGCCCGGTGGTTATGCTATACAGAGTTCTACAGCGGGCAGTACGACTCCGATATTTTTCCCGCTGCCGAGTATGGAACCCGGTGTGCGGCAGCGATTCCATATAACATGGTCAGAGACCACGCCGTTGGTAGGAACGCCTCTTTTACGGCATTCACAGGAGGTATGGTGGTCGCCGGACGGCAGGCCTACTATTAGCTTGCCTGAAAACTTTACGATAAGTAATGTTTTAAACCGTCCTGTACGTGGCGATATACACGCAGGCAGCCTTGTGTTTAATGCGAGTTGGGATGTAGGCATCATGCAAAACATCGTAGATATTGTAAACAACTTTGAGACAACCAACGAATATTTAGAGCTTTCATATATGATGGGTATAGCCACCGAGCCGGAGTCAATGACAACAAACCCGGGACATACAAACTATATGCTAGTGCAAATGCAAATAAGGCGTAACCCCGCCGCCGTTGGTATAACTACGCCGAGTGCTATTACGGTGTCGCCGCTTCTTGTGCGGTACAAAGGTTCGTTTATGCCTACGCATGAGTGGCAACATTTCAATGACCCTATAGTAAATAATGGGCGTGTCGCACATAGCTTTGGTGGGGTAGAGCCTGCATGGAGTGATGATGGTTGGCAGGAGCTTGGCTTCCGTATGGATCCGGCTACGATGAACCAAATGTTCTTTGCTTCTATCGATATAGCTACTGATTCTATCCGCAGATATCGCCCTGTTCCACCGCCTCCTACAATGCGACGTGATTTCATGTTCCCGGGACTTTATTTCCTCAATGTCAGATTGCATGAGTGGAACTTGGACGGTAATCCGGGTGCGACATGGAGCCGATTTGACTACATCGTAGTTAATGACGTGACAGAACTGGCACCACCACCACCGGTTAATCTGGATGTAACTGCAAGTAACGACCCGGAAGAGCCACCAGAGCTAAATGTGTCTTTCCAAATTCCGGGCAGTGCTATACGGAATTATCTAAATACTATGTACGAAATGGAAGTACAGGTATGGACAAATCTGTATATCGGACAGTTTGAGAATGCAATCATGGAAACATTCTTCCACGGACCTGCCGAGGAGGGCGGAGAGCGCGAGGAAGGGCGACCGCTTGCCCCTGCTTACAGGGAAGTCGAGGCTTCTCTAAATGTTCCGTTTAGCGAAGTATATTATTTCAATGCCGTTGAAGGTCGCATGGAGATTGACCTTTCTGCTACAGATATCCAAAACGTACTCCGTGGGGCAATAGGAGGCGGTGCGGGTGTCGTGCGCATCGTAAACGTCCCATTGATAACAACAACTACTCCTTCAGCTTTGATAGGTATTCCTGTAAACTTTGATTATCTGACAGGTGGGGCAAATATCCCCGCGACAGGAACGATTATTCCTCAGACACCGGAGATGGTCGATTCTTTTGCGGAGACTAACAGGATAATCGGCTTGGCGGGCAATCACAGCATGAGCTTCCATTTAACCGGTGTGGAAGAAAACCGCGCATACTTTGTGTTCATGGATATGAGTATACAAAAATTTGTGGAAGAAGATAATGATACATGGCAATTACGCGATGGAAGTCCGGGGATATCGGACCTCACGGGTATAGCTACGGCTACGACCATAGGTACTGTACAGCGTCCTCCCGGGCCGGGTGACATTATTCCTTCGGCACCGTCGGGACTGGGTGTACGCGACGTAGAACAAATGTCTGCGACGATATACTGGGACCCGATGCATCTGACCTCTGAACAAACCGCCGCCGGTACGAGAATCGAATGGGAAATCATGCGTTTCAATGATATTTCGCCATTCAACGAACCGGAGGAACTCTTAGCTAACAGGAATGACATCACATTCCATGAGCTGTTTGATACCTTTGCAGATTTTCCATCGCGCAAAGCTTGGATAACCGATGACATCAGCCTTACTACTTTGCCCGGCAATATATTTTTTGAAGAACCTAACGAAGACATTTACTATAGATATGTGCCTTCGGAGGTATATTTAACCGACAGAACATTGTTGCCTAACGAGCTGTACTTTTATTATGTGCGTACAGTACGTATAGACAAGATATTCGACCACCAACTGGATGCATATGTAGAAATACGGACGGCATCGGTCTGGTCAGAAATACCCGTCACCACGACCCCTATCCAGCCACCAATCAATCTGCGACAAGAAGACCCAAGTGCATTGCCGGGTTTTGATGCAGAAACGATGGTATATGTGAGTTGGGAGCATCAAGTCATGCACCAGATACTGGAGGCTATGGGTGAACAGTTTATATTCCAGTATCAGATGAGAGAAGGGGAGGGAGCTTGGGGCGAGGTCACGACCGTCACAATAGGAAGCATGACCCCTGCTGCACTAGACCCAAGCAATCCAAATCGTATACGTTATTTGATTTCCGGGCTACAGCACAGCACTATGTACCAGATGAGAGTGCGGTTACATGACATCACGGCAGGCGATTCTTCGTTATGGTCTAACACCATCACATTCTTGACAGATATTAATCAGGAAGATGGGCATCTCGACCGTGAGGTAGACGATTGGTTAAATTATCTGCGCCGTCGCCTGGAAGAGATTTTGCGTCAGCCATTCTGGACAGTACGGAGGACACCAACCAGTAATGTGTTGGTATATCGCCCGGAGGCAGTGTTTACAGGATTTATGGAATCCATACCCGGCACGGCACTTCCACTGGAAAACTTAGGCAAAGCCAACACGGTATTCTACTTGCCGACCTCTATAGTGCTAACCGCAAATGAAAACAGACGCGGATTTTCTACATCTTTTGATGATATAGAATTTTTGCTCGCACCGTCATTCTTAAATCCGGGGGATAATCAACCGGTGATGGATATGTTACGCGCCTTGGATGCTCGTGGCTCTGTTCTTACAGATTCTTTCGTGCGGATTACTATTGACCGCTCAAACTTAGCACAGCTAAACAATGTACCTGCCATTACAGCGAGTACAAACTTTGCGATGGATATGGTAGCAACAAATAATTCTATCAGAAATATCAACACATGGGATAGGACTATGCTAACACGCGCTACACAGATAGTAGAGCGTTGGCTCGCAGACCCTGTTATTAGACAGGGCTTCCGTGACCAGTTGGTCGCAGAGATGTCAAATGAAGAAATCTCTGACCATGTATATCACATCATAAACCGTGTGGAAGCAGAAATCATAGCCGAGACAAACCGCTTTATCAGAACAGGCCAAGACGGTATACTCTCAAGCGAACTCAGACAAATTAGCGAGTTCGATGCCGCCATGCATGTAGTGGCAGTTGGCGTAGGTGAAAACATGTTTGCGAGTGGCTACAGAGTAATAAACAATAACTGGCAACAGCAAAATCTCGTGGAACATCATAATGGCAGAGCTTTTGTGGCTCGCGGGCCCGGTATGTTTGCCTTCACAGGGCGAGTAGTGGATATCCCCGGCATAGAAGAAGTGCCTCGCGGCAATGTTGTCACAGG
>WRGY01000116.1 GCA_009786925.1 Defluviitaleaceae bacterium
CTAATTCAAGTGGCAACATTAGTTGATATGGGGTTCGATTTGAGGTATGATTGCCTCGTTGTGATTTTTTTCTCATAATTAATTTTACAACAAAAAATGAGAGTTGCGTGATTTTCTTCACACTTCTCTCGCTTTTTTATTGGGGCTTAATGAGACAGCCCCGTTGAAGCTAAATCGTATACTTTTGCAATTCTTCGGCCACTCCCGAAATAAAGAGGAGGTATTAAAATGAAACTGACACAGCATAATGAAGTAAACGATATACTGAAAGAGTTGATGGATGGACACCTGGAAATTTTTGGAGACAAGCTGGTTGGTTTTTATTTATATGGCTCACTAATGTGGGGTGATTTTGATATTTCTGCAAGTGATATAGATACCATGTGTGCTTTAGAATTTGAGGTAACTCATGACGAAATAGAGTTGCTCCGCGAAATGCACGACAAAATAATTATCATATACCCACAATGGAAAGACCGCATAGAGGTTCAGTATGCTTCGGTTGAAGGACTAAAATATTTCCGTAGTCAGACTTCAAAAATAGGTGTTATTTCACCCGGAGAGCCTCTTCATATTGTTGAAGGCGGTATCGACTGGTTGGATGCGTGGTATCTTATACGGCAATACGGCAAGACCATCTACGGCGTGGACAAGGATGACGTGATACCTAAAATTAATCAAGAAGAATTTGTTCAAACGATTTGCAGTTATGCCTATGGTTTTCGGGAACGCATTAAGGGGTACAAAGACTGCTTGGGAAGCCAAGCATATGGGATATTAACGATGTGTCGCGCATTGTATACTGTTAAAACCGGGGAGCAAATATCTAAGTTGGCGGCGGCTCATTGGGCAATGGACTTTTTACCCGAATATCGAAAACTTATAGAGGTTGCTCTGCAATGGCGAAAAATGAAAAATACATGTCCACGGGATACCTATGACATTTCAGAAAAATTTATCAACGATGTAGCAAGGCGTTTGTAGCTAAGAATGGATTTTTAATTCGGATTAGTATAAAATGGCAGTGCGGGGGCGATATGTGCATGATTTGCTTTGATGAATTTTTGGACAATGTATTGCCGGGCAATTACTTCCTCACAAAGTCTATGGAGCTGACAAAGGCACGAGAGTCGGGTACCTTGTGGTACACAAAAAAGTTTCTTGTTTTTTATTACTACATATTTCTTACTGAAAAAATTGAGACTACAGAGTATAGGCGAGAAATTGTCGAAATTTTTGACAACTATGTTGCGTCTTTGCCTGTGGATGTCCGTGAGGAGGCAGAGGACTTTTTTTATCCCTGTGGCGAGCGCGGCATTTCTAATTTGAGGCAAGAAGGTTTTCGGTATTTTTCGGATTTTCGTGGCAATGCTCGCTTTGAGAGTGCGCATGAAAAAAGGGTGTTCTACGAAATGGCAAAAAAATATTACTTTTCGTTTTTGATGGGTTCGGGTGGGCAGAGAGGCGTAAAGGCAGAAATCAAAAGCAATCTGTATAAGCCCGACTTTGATATGACAAAACTGGATGATATAGATAATGTCGCGGGTGTCAAAAATGACTACCATGCTTTCCTGCGTAACGAGAGACAGGTATTGTATTATTGGGGTTTTTTCCATTCCAGGAGTAGTGGCGCAAAGGATAGGGAGTTTAGCAGTCTGACACCCGTGGGAGAGCTGGCATTGCGGGCTAATTTTGATGAGTTTTTGGCGATTTGGGAACATCAAAAAATTAAAATGCTCTCACAGCCACCTACAGTAAAAACAGATAAAATTTTAGTGGATGCTCCGGAGAGGTTTGCAATAAGTTTTGGCCCGTATCATGATATTTTGTCGTGGATGCGTGACAACTCTGAAATAAAAAAGGATGAATACCAATACATTCTTTCCAGGAAAAACAATCGTTTTTCTGAAGAACAATGGCAAACTATAATGCGTGACGCACGGAAAAAGAATAATTATGACAAGCTGAAAGAGTATGTAGAATCTTTTTGTCGCGAAAGTGATATAAGAACAGAAGATTTTCATAAGGAGATGGCAAAATACTTGCTGGGACTCCGTGATGACTTGAAAAAAGATAAAGGCACAAACTACCTTGGCATATGTAAAGATATAGGCAAATATCAAGTGACAAAGCCATTGTTATTGCAAAACATATTAAAAATCTACTCCGCATTAGAAAAATATAAATTGCAAAAGTATGAGACTCTCTACACAAAATGCGAACAAGAAATCAGGCGACAGTACATCGCAAGGGCGTGTGGAGAAAGTTATAATATAGACAGAAAAATAAAAATCGACTGGGATATGTATAACATCACTCCTGACAGGCTTGTGGTTTTTGCCGTGATTGTCGCACAGGTCTGTGCAATACATGATATTGAGCCGACACGCGAGTCTGTGTTTGATTGTATAGATACGATGTTGAGTCGATTCTCGATGTTGCTCTCTCGTGTTGGGCTTGTGTCAAAAACTAAAATCAGCCAAGAGCTGAAATTATTTTTTGATGCTTTGGAGGATAATGATTTTTCTGATTATGTTTTGCCACAGGAAGATGATTATTTTTGTAGCGTAGGATATTATGAGGGTGAGACAGAGGGGTTGTTTGCAAAAATAAAAGAAGCATCGGATACGCATGTTAATTATGCCTATGACAGAAAGCGTAACACATCGCTTGTTTCTATGATGAAAAGATATTACATTTCTCATTATTCACAAAAAGCCTTGCACTGTGAGGCATGTGGCGATTTTGCATTCTTGAAGCCTAACGATGAGGGTTATCTGGAGTTCCATCACCTCATACCTTTTAAAATATCCAATGGCCCCGACCATTATCTAAACCTTTATGGACTGTGTGCAAACTGTCACAGAAAAATGCATTTTGCAAATGATGGGATAAAAGCAAAAATGTACGCAAGCATAGATGTTAATAATTATTTGGAGAATACTGTTTTTGAGAGATTAAAAAAACTGCGTGAAGAAGGCATCCTGACATCATATCAGTTGGATTATCTTTTTAACAACCGAGCGATTAGCGAAGATGAATATGAGGGAATAGCATCATGGACTACACAAACAAAATAATAAATGCGGACTGTGCCACTGTGCTTGCAGAAATGCCGAGCGACTGCATTGACCTGACCGTCACAAGCCCGCCATATGATGACCTGCGAGACTATGGGGATACATTACAATGGGATTTTTTAAAATTTACGAGGGTGGCAGATTTGTTATACAAAGTGACAAAACCCGGCGGTGTTATTGTTTGGGTGGTGGGTGACAAGGTGGATGACGGTAACAAATCACTCACGAGCTATAGGCACGCGCTTTATTTCCAAGAAATCGGATTTAATGTTTACGACGTGATTATTTATGAAAAATCCGGCACGGGTCCGCCGCATAAAGGCAGGTATTTTAACGCATTTGAGTATATGTTTGTATTTTCTAAGAGTAAGCCAAAGACCGTAAATCTCCTGCGTGACAAGCCCAATAAATGGGCGGGTGCTTCGACCTTTGGCAATGTTACAAGGCGAGAAAAAGATGGCTCTCTCACATCAAAAGGCAAAAAAACCATCGCAGATATGGGCATACGCACAAATATCTGGAAATACAACAATGGCAAAGGTTTTGCCGCAAAGGATGCCATAGCGCATGACCACCCCGCGATTTTCCCCGAAAAGCTCGCCTCCGACCATATACTGTCATGGTCAAATGAGGGTGATGTCATCCTCGACCCCTTTGCAGGGAGCGGCACAACGGGAAAAATCGCAAAACAGCTGAGAAGAAAATGGCTCTGTATCGAAATCAACAAAGATTATTGTGATATAGCAGAGGCAAGGATAAAAGAATGTACACAACAGTAATACTAAAAAACAACATAAAAAATGTAATATCAAAACTGCCGGAAATGTATGCACAAACTGCAGATACAGGCAGTCTTTTCGCGATTGTTTCTACCGAATACGATGATGACGGTGATGTCGTTTATGATTTTTTGGATGTTGCAGAAGCGGGACTGGCATGTTGTTATGAGTATGTAAACACCATAGTCGCTCCAAAAAAAAAGAGCAATCTCGTTGACAATGTATTATACATCCTGTGGTTTGTAAAAGATAAAAGCAAAATGTTTTTTGACAAAGACGCAATACGAGAAAAGCATATATGGAAAGATGTCGAATGGGGCAAGCGTGAAAAAAACTATAATCCAAAGGGCAAAGACCCGGGCAATGTATGGATACCCACGGTGGATGACGGAAAAGGGAAAATAACCGAGCATGTGTTTTTGGATACTAAGGAAATCATAGCCAGATTGTTGTCTGCTACACGCCATGGTGAGGTTTTTGTTGAGGAGAGCTTGCCTGACACAAAAAAAGGGGTGACTGCTCGCGCTCTGTCGGAAGAAAACAAAACCGGAGATTGTAGCGGCCATGTTTTTTTTGGCACTTCTGAAAAAATGGATAAAATCAAAGATGGCTCTGTAGATGTGTTTATCACTTCTCCGCCGTATTGGGATTTGAAGGATTATTTCAAAGAAGGGCAAATCGGAAAAGAGACATACGAAAGCTATCTGCAAAGAATAAACCTTGTTTGGGAGCAGTGCAAAAAAAAGCTAAAGCCCTCAGGCAGTCTATGGATAAACGTCAATATACGAGTGCGCGAAAATACGCCGTATCTGCTGCCAAAGGACATTGCCAAACAATGCAAAAAACTGGGCTTTAGCTATAAAGGCATAATCATTTGGCATAAATCATCAGGCATACCTACGCATAAAAACAATATAGTGGACAGGCATGAATATGTTTTAATTTTTTCAGGTAGTAATCACAAAATAAACACAGATGTATTACGTTCTTTTTGTGATTATAAAAACCATGAGATTAGTGGTGGTGGGTTTTGGAATATAAACAGAAAGGCCGGGAGCGTCGGCAAAAAATATATCCACCCCGCCATCTACCCAAACGAGCTTGCAGAACGAATAATCATGTGTTGCACTTCTGCATCCGACACCGTCGGAGACCCTTTTGTGGGTAGTGGTACGACACTAATCGCCGCCGCGAGAACAGGCAGAAATTTTGTCGGATATGAATACAACGAGGGTTTTAAAGAGCTGATGCAATATAGATTTGAAAATGAAGCCAAGGGGTATATGGTTAAATGGGATGTATAAAAAAACCTGAACTGCTTGCCCCTTGTGGCAGTGCAAAGACCCTAAAAGCCGCAATAAAAGCAGGCGCGGATGCAGTTTATTTGGGTGCGAGCAAGTTTTCGGCGCGTGCGGGTGCGGCTAATTTTGACGGTGGTGAGTTAGCGGATGCAATTGCATATGCGGCTCGTGCTAATGTAAAAACCTATATCGCGATAAATACCCTGCTCACCGACCGCGAAATGGCAGACGCGCTCAAAATTGCAGAAATGGCTGAAAATGCGGGAGCGTCCGCCTTTATTGTGCAGGATTTGGGGATTGCGTCAGAGATTAGGCGAACGCTGCCCGATGCGGTTTTGCACGCAAGTACGCAAATGACGGCTTGTACAGCCGATGATGTTAATGCACTTGGTCGCCTTGGATTTTCGCGTGTGGTGTTAGCGCGAGAACTTTCTCGCGAACAAATAAAAAAAATCGTCACAAGCACAGACATTGAGCTGGAAATCTTTGTGCATGGCGCGTTATGTTCATCATACTCGGGACAATGTTTGATGAGTAGTTTTATCGGGGGGCGCAGTGCCAATCGCGGAAAATGCGCCGCACCATGTCGCCTGTCATACAAGGCAGGCAAAAAGAGCGGCACATTGCTTAGTCTAAAAGATTTATGCCTCGCAGATTATGTCAATGAGTTGTCCGTGATGGGTATAACTTCCCTTAAAATCGAAGGCAGAATGAAGGGCGAGGACTATGTACATGCCGTTGTCGGGGCGTATCGTGCAATACTGGACAATGGAAAAATCTCGGATAAACAAAAAAACAAAATGCTGGGAGTGTTTAATCGTGGCGGCTACACAGACGGATACTATAGCGGAAACCATGAAAAAATGTTTACAGAAAAGCTAAAGAATCCATATTTTTAGTAAGCCCACATTGGGGGCGTGTTGAATGAGGTTGTTTATGATAAGGATATTGGCAGAGTCGGGGTTTTGCCATGGTGTGAAAACGGCGGTACTTAGGGCGCGCTCACTTATCGGGGGTGGTGAGCGGGTTTATTTATACGGTGATTTGACAAATAACCGGCATGTTATGGCGGGGTTTTTGCGTGACGGTTTTGTTGTGGCAGAAAAAGTGAAAGACATACCTGACGGTGCGACGGTAGTAATCCGCGCACATGGCGTAGGGCGTGATGTGTATGACGCTCTTTCTGCAAAAAACGTGGAGATTATCGACTGCACATGTGTTAAGGTAAAAAAAATCCATAAAATTGTGGAAGGTAAAATGAAGGTTGCCATCATAGGCAAAAAAAATCATCCGGAGGTATTGGGTATTTCGGGATGGTGCGATGGTTTTCCTGTGGAAAATATTGATGATATAAATAGGGTAATTGAAAATGCGCCACTATATGTGGTAGCGCAGACCACATGCAAAATAGAATGGTGGGAAAAAGCTGTGAAAATGATTAAGGATAAGTGTCCAAATGCTGAAATTTTTAATACGCTCTGCGATATAACCACAAAAAGAATAGAAAATGCTGTGCAAATGGCAAAAGAATCCGATGCTATGGTCGTAGTAGGTGACAAAAAAAGTGCTAATTCTGTAGAACTCTACGAAGCGTGCAAAGCGGCCTGCTCCATAGTGATTTTTGTGTCGTCTGTGGAGGAGCTTTCGGAGTGTGCAAGCACACTTTTGGGAGTGGAATCCATATCAATAGCGGGCAGTGCGTCGTCACCGATTGAGACCGTCACGGAAATATATGAATATCTGCTTTTTGCAAAATTTTTATCAAATATAAAATCCGAAACAGAAAAAGCGGGCGACGATTATTTTAATAAATTGTCAGGCGCGCAGAGCAACGACCAATTTGTATCCGCCGCTATCAGTGACCTTTATGCCCAAAACAAAGGCGGCAAACGTATCAGGGGGGCTATGGTACATCTGGGTTATACCATAGCAGGTGGTGTCGATGCTTCGGCAATAGCCCCCATTGCGCTGGCTTATGAACTCTTCCAAACCTCGATTTTAATACATGACGATGTCATTGACAAAAGCATGACAAGGCGCGGAAAACCAACAATCCATGCAAGCGCGGAGGATGCACATTTTGGTATTAGCAGGGCTGTGTGTATCGGGGATTATGGTTTGTTTTTGGTTAATAGGATGATTGCAGAGTCGGGATTGTCAAGCGAGATTTTGGTGAGGGTTATGCGGCTGTTTTCGGATATTCAGCTAAAAACGCTGGAAGGGGAGATTATGGATGTTTGTTTGCCGTATTTCCCGGATATTGACGACCATGAACTTACGGTATTGCGCATATATGAGTATAAGACAGCTTGGTATACATTAGTGGGACCTGCCATGATGGGCGCGGTATGCGCGGGTGTAGAATTGGATGACGAATTTTTGGGACTGTTGCATGGTCTTTTGTTACCGCTTGGGGTTGCATTCCAAATCAAGGATGACCTGCTCGGGATTTTTGGTAGCGAAGAGGAACTCGGAAAACCCGCACTTTCGGACATAGCCGAAAACAAGCAGACTATTTTGTATGGTTTTGCAAAGAAGTATAATTGTAATGATACACAGAATGCGTTGAAAAAAAGTTATGGAAATCCACATGCGACCCACGAGGATTTGGCAGTGGTACGCGATATTTTTATTAAAACAGGCGCGAAACAATTTGCCGAAGAAGAGGCGGCACGATTGTCCGCGCTTTCTATGAAGGCAATCGACAAAATCCAAGAAGAATCCCGCCCGATTTTGCGAGGGCTGGTTAATTTTCTTTTGACACGGAGGACATAATGCGACATATCGGCATAATCATGGACGGCAATCGCCGCTGGGCAAAGACACATAAGCTGGAGACATTCCAAGGTCATAACAAAGGTGCAGAAAACTTTGGTCATGCATGTGACTGGTGTTTGCAGTCGGGAGTGGAGTATCTGACGGTGTATGCCTTTTCTACAGAAAACTGGGGGCGGACGGAAAAGGAAGTAAAGCATCTTTTTGGGCTTATGGAAAAATATTTTATAGAAGAAAAAGCACGCTGTGTAGAAAAAGGAGTGCGCATAAAATTAATAGGCGAGCGCAGTCGTTTTGATGCGAGGACAATGTCCATAATACGCGATATTGAGACTGCAACCGAGAATTGCAAAAAGTTATATGTACAGATTGCATTAAGCTATGGTGGGCGTGACGAGATAGTACGCGCCGCAAAAAAAATAGCTTCGCAGGGGTTGCCCCACGAAGCTATAACAGAAGAATCCTTTGAAACATATCTTGATACGGCAGGCGTACCCGACGTAGACCTTGTAATACGCACAGGCGGCGCAGAAAATCGCAGACTAAGCAACTTTCTCACATGGCAGACAGTCTATGCCGAGCTTTTTTTCTCCGACCTTATGTGGCCTGAGTTTACACGAGAAGAGTTTGACCGCGCCTTGGAATATTACAAGTCTGTAAAAAGAAAGTTGGGGCGTTAGCCTTTTGCTCTCGCTTGCGCCATGGATTCATTCAAAATCTCCAGTAGTTTTTGATAGTTTGGCATCTTTTTGGGTATTTGGCTTATGCCGACGCGGACTGACAGAGGGATTTCATGCCCTCCCGCTTTTACCAAGACTCCGTTTTGTGCCGTGATTTTTCGCGCCAAGGACTCTGCATCCTTGACGGATTCTAAGGCTGTCACGACGGCAAACTCATCCCCGCCCGTGCGGAAAAGAAACATCTTCTCATCCAGCTCTCTTTCAATACGAGCGAAAGTTTCTGCCAGGATAACGTCCCCGACGGCATATCCGTATTCTTCATTTGTTTTCATAAAACTCATGATGTCGATGCTTAGGGCATACGTGCCACCAAGCCTTTTTAACTCATCATATAGTTCGCTTACGTCTATAGGTTTTCTTGAATTCATTTTGACACCTCCGTCATTGTTTTCGAGATTAAATTTTGGGTGCAACTCGGCAAAACGTCTGGTTTTGCGGAACTCGCTTGGCGTTATCCCCCAAAACCGTCGGAATGCACGAGAAAACGCCTCTGAGGAATTGTATTGATAATCCAAAGCAATGTCTGTGACAGATTTATCGCTTGACAAGAGCTCATTTGATGCCCTGCTCAGTCGTCTTTTTGTAATATATTCGCTGACAGAACAGCCACATGCATAGGCAAACAGCTTTTGGAGACCGGAATATGAAACAAAGCAAGCCTTTGATAAATCAGCCGCATTCATCGGCTCTTTTAATCTTTGCTCGACAATTTCTAATGCGGCAGTCAACACAGCAATGTTCCGCAAATTATCACCCCCAATTAAAGTGTAGTAGATTTAATGAGTCATCGATGACACCCTTATTGTAATTATATATGAAATTTTTTGCATGATTATTTGGCTACAAAATTCAACACGCCATTAAAGCATGAAGCAAGCAAGAGTGCGGCATTAGCATAGCCGTTGCCGAATATATTTGTGACGCTAACGATAGCGATGGTATCGCAAAATGGATTGTAGATGTTTTGGCTTGAACCGCTCAAGCCCGCATTCTGTGAGGGGTTGAGCGGTTATGACCAAAACATCTACGGAGGTCGCCTATGGTGCGACCTGACGATTTTTCTTGTAATGACAATAGTTGTTATAATAAGGTGCAGCGTTATTGCTTGCAATTATCCTCACATTGACCCTAATCGGCGATAGGCGCGGCGTGAGATTATATGAAGGTCTCGGCACTTTAGAATAATTTTTGCTTTAACTTAAAATCGCAAAAGTGTTGAGTCTGGGTTTAACACGCCACAGATAGCGTCAAAGAGGAGCATATCATGTTGAAAAAAATAGATTATGAAACAATCATGTATTTTTTCGAGTGCTATTTTTGTCAAACATTTTATTGGGATGAATTAAAACAGCAAGCAGATGATTTCGCTTCGGGAGAATCAAAGAAATGTTGTGAGCAGTTAAAGAATGAACTGATACAATTGCGTCAAAATACATGGTATGATATTAAATACTTTATTTTAAAGGAAACGGGTTGCCGTTTTAAAAAAGAAAAAGATTTCAATCATCTGATGGACACTATTTTGAACAGTTTACAATAATCTGTTTAACCGTAAGTCGGCTTAAATAGAAGGGTTTGTGCATTTGAGTATGACTTTGTTTATGATAATCATGTTTGCAAGTTATGCTACTCTTTCAGCAGGGCAAGTTATATTATATATGCTTGCTGGCGTTAAACTTGGAAAAGCAATTCTATTTGTTCTACTTTCATCGTTAATGTTTATGTTGGGATTGCTTTTTCCTTCTTGGCTAGTGATAACCATTCCACTAATAAATGATGCTAATCTATTTGGCGTAGAGATACGTTCAATTATTGCCCCGATTACAATCCCTGTATTGATAATTTGTGTTTTTGGCGTTCGCTTTTGGAAGAGAAGAGAAAAACTATACCTGCTTCCACTCTATGTTCTTTTTTCGATACTATCGTTTTGCTTGATTTTGCTAACATTTAGACCTCTTCTGATGCTCTTTTTAGGGGTTTTAGCTTTATTGTTTTCCGCAATATTGTTATAAAGACCCAGTAAGCCTTTTTTCAAAGGAGGGTAGTCTTTGGCTGTTTTGATTATAATTGTCATGATAATTATCACGCTTGGATTCATCTTTCGCATTGTTTATGCAGGATTCAAGCGTAATAGCGAACTGAGCAGGAAACAAAAGATAACCATTTATGTATTGACTTCGATAGTCTTATTCCTGGTGATAACATTGATTTTTACAATCTTGATTTTTCCTAACATCGGCCACCTCACGTTGCGAATTGGTTTGTATTCTTATTTTTTTGTAGCAGTCTTTTTATGCGGTGTATTCTACATTGGCTTTGAGGATAGCACCCCGGAAGAGCGTGTACGAACATGTAAAAAACAAAAGCATATGTTTTTTGGTATGGCTTGCTTGCTAATCGCAATGATATTAACAGTTGCGATGCTGCATTCTAATCCATTACGAAGGTCAACTGAGGATATAGAAGAAAAAATTTTACGAACTACGCCTATTGGAATGACAATTGACGAAGCAATCCAAGCAATTGACGAGAGTGCGTGGTTGCCTAATAGATATGAAATTAGAATTGTATATATCCGACAACCCAATCAAAGTTAGGATGTGTGCTGTGAAGGGTGGAAATAATTAATTCTTAGCATCTGTGTAGGACAAACTTTTGATGAGGATAGCCAAAATCCATAGTTAGTTCATCTTCAATAAAGCCAAATTTTTTGTACAAAGCTCGTGGAGCAACTCCTTTTACATTATCTTCCCTATACGTTGTCACCCAAACATTCTTGTTTGGCGATAAAATTGAAAGCATTTTTGTTATCATAGCAGATGCAATGCCATTTTTCCTGTGTTCAGGGTGAACAGCCATGCACCCCAAGCAATTTTGATTGATTGAAAAGATTAAAATGCCTATAACAATATCTTCGCATTTAACACAAATTGCAGTTTTTCTATTTATGTTTTTAACAACGGTTTGCTTATATTTTTCAAATTCCTCGTCTTGTTTTAAGGGGCGAAATTCGTGGCGTACAAGGGTAACAAAATTCATCCACAACTCAAAATCATTTATTTCTGCTAATTGCAAAAAATATTTATCATCCACGTTAACCCCTCCGAAAATATAAAGTTTTCGCACGTGCCACGTTTATTGTGGTACATAAGTGCGCATTTTAATTATCCAGAAACTATTTTGCCTACAATTTCAACAGGTTTGCCAATAGCTTTAATAAACCATTCCAATGATTTCTCTCTCTCTCTCTCTCTTTCTTCAGAAGATTGAGAGAGATATTTAAGTGAATTTTCATCGCGGATTTTTCTAATATCATCCATCGCTATGCTGGTTTTCACTATTAATCTCCCCTTTCTAAAAACATTGTGGGCGGCATTATGCTCATTTCTTTGTAATGAAACATTGCATTTACGACTTTTACTTTGTTTATCGTCTTAAAATTTACAAGATGCTCAAAATTCCAAGATACAATGGCATCACAATGATATACAACAGCGTGTGCAATATGTCTACAATCTGCTATGCTTTTTTCTTTAAGAACGCCACCTTTAATATATTCGTCGGCTAGGCTGATTACTTCGTCTGTTTCTGGCAATACTAGAAACTTTATCAATTTTAATTTTTCAAGCATCTTACCCTGTTTTGGCTCGGGGCATCTTTCCACTTCATCAATGACAACTTGAGAAATGTATATATCATACTTATCATTAATAAAGTCTTGCCATAGTTCATTGGTTTCGTTCATTTTATCTGGCGTATCTTCGGCAAAAAGATGACTTATTGTCGATGTATCAAGATATAGCTTTAACTTTCTCATTAAAGATACCCCTTTCAGCTAGTGAAACTATTCTATCACGACAGGAGTATTTTTGAAATATAACTTGCTAAAAACAGCGTTATTTGCACCCTTCACAGATAACGTTCTATAACCTCCTAGGGAGCAGAGGCAGAAATGCTGAAGTAGTGGGAAATCGTTTGATAATTTCGCGACTGGGTACACGTACAGATTTCATTCTATTTAGGACAGATGTTTCTTGTTGGTGGGTTTTCAATGAAGATGGAATGCTAATTGATGTAATTGTCCAAAGCAGTATGAGAATTTAACAACAAGTCAAATCCCGGAGTTTCAAGAATGTGAGCGTAACAATGTGAAGAAAATAGTAGCGAGATTGAAAACAGGGCAAAACAAGCAGCGAAATCAATGGGATATCGCCTTTAAACTAAACTCGATATATTCGTTCATCAAAAATGCAATTGCTACGAGAGAGACAATTGCAGGGAAAAAGGCGTTCATTGATACAGTCTCCAATAGCCTCCCTATAGCAAACGCGCCTATTGCCGCGCCCGCACCTGCTGCCGCGATTTGCAGTCCTACGAGTTTTGACAGCTGGTGTGGGTCAAATCGTTTTTTTGTCTCTGTCATCAGACAGGGGAAAACAGGAGCAAATCCAAAGCCTGTAAGTGCGATGCCAAAAATATTGTCTGTGAAAACAAGTAATGCCAAGCCTATGACGGATAGTAAAAGTCCCAGTCGTATAATCACCGAACCCGGGATTTTTTCTGTTACGATGCCAAAAATAAATCTGCCCGCCATCAGGGAGCCGAGGTAGACGGCAGGGAAAAGCCCCGCATTTTCGAAGCTCATACCGCGGCCTTCCATCAGCACACTTACTGTCCAAAATGTCACCGAGTATTCGAAGCTCGTATATAAGAAAAAAATCAACCACTGGATAACTTGAAAACGCTTCTCTGCTAAAAACTTGCCTTCAGTGGCAGTTTCTTCAAGGGCTTCTTTTTTTTCGCCTTCTGTCCACATGCCGCGCAGGATGGTGTAAAATACCACTACGGCGATGGCCGCTTGTATAACAAACACTGCCATGTAGCCCATACGCCAGTCGTAGTAGATGATGACTTGGCGCATGATAATGGGGCTTATTGAGCCGCCCATACCCCAAAAACAATGTAGCCAGTTCATATGGCGGGCGGATAGACGTGCAGAAGCAAAGGCGTTTGCGCCTGTGTCTACCATGCCCATGCCCGCACCGAGTATTGCCGTAACCATCATAAGCGCGGCAAAATTTGGCGCAAGTGAGAAAAAAAGCATACCTATGACAAGCATTAACATACCAATGCCGCTTACCCACTCCAGCTTTAATGCTTTAATCAGCCATCCCATCTGCGCAGAGACAACAGAGTAAAGTATCGAGTGCATGGCAATCAGCATCGCCGCTCTCTCCAGCGGCAGTCCCATCTCGTATCGGATGGATGGCCACGCCACCCCAAACGCGCCATCAGGCATACCCAGCGCGAAAAATGATGCATATACCGCAAACAATAAAAATTTTGATGTTTTCACACTAATACCTCACAAAAAAGCCACGGTTTTTATAAATTCCGTGGCTCGTTTTATTTTATTTTGGGCTAGGCTAAAACTTACGTTTACGCGCCGCTTCCGATTTCTTTTTACGCTTTACGCTGGGTTTATCATAATGCTCTCTTTTCCTAATCTCACCCATGATACCTGCTTTTGAACAATTTCTTTTAAAACGCCGAAGTGCGTTGTCGAGGGACTCGTTCTCTTTGATAACAACCTCTGCCATTGGATATTTCCCTCCCTTCGGCTAATACGAATTATAGCGTTTTTGATGGTACACCACTTTTATCTGCACGTCAAGACATTTATGGATTCGGACACTTTAGATGTTTTGGTCAAAACCGCTCAATCCCGCTTACAGAGCGGCTTTCCCCCTATTGCTCCAGTACTGTCACCAGCACTTTAAGGCTGACCAAGGCCTCCGCCAAATCGAGGTTTTGTATTTGCCTGTGGATGATGGCGGCTTCGGGGATGGATTGCAGGTCGTCGAGATATTTTTGGCTTTCAAAATTCTTTGTTTCCAGCAGTGGTGCCAGGTTTTCAAGAAGGCGGAGAGCCTTTTCATTGTCTTGTGGGGTACGTGTCACAGGTGGGGTGGTGATAGATGATATAACCTCGTTT
This sequence comes from Defluviitaleaceae bacterium, assembly GCA_009786925.1. Lineage (GTDB taxonomy): Bacteria > Bacillota > Clostridia > Lachnospirales > WQUN01 > WQVC01. Next base: position 14,671 of record WRGY01000116.1, read on the forward strand.
AACTTTTCTTCCAATGCCGCCATATGGTCTGCGGGAAGGTCTTTGTCTGCGGCAAGTCGATGTTCTGTATATGCGGCGAGGTTAGAAAGTTCGTTTTCTTGGATAAGTGCGGCCAGACCCTTTAGGCTGTGTGCCAGACGGTGGGCTGTTTTCTTGTCGCCCTCTTGCAATGCCGCTGTGATTTTTTTATACGTATGCCTCTGGCCTGTTGCAAACTCCATGCGCAACTTGCGTAACAAGTCCTCGTCTTTTTGGAAGTTAACGATGTCGTCAGAAATCACAGGCAATGTCGCAGCCGCTACCACCTCGGGCGGATGTTTATCCTTTATATATTTAACCAAAACCGTGTTTAATAACTCTGTCTGTAGAGGCTTTGACAAAAAGCTGTCAAAACCCGCTTTTATAAACTCCTCTGCCTGACCCATCAGAGCGTTTGCGGTTAGTACTACAATCGCGCTTGTATAGCCATCCTCACGCAGTTTTTGCATTGTTTCCGTTCCGCTTAGTCCCGGCATTGTTTGGTCCATAAAGATGATGTCATAGGTATTGCCCCGGGCTACGAGGTCGAGGGCTTTTTCGCCGCTATCGCAGGTTTCTATGCTTAACTCATAGAAGGCCAAGAGGCCTTTTGTTACATATACATTTGCCTCAATATCGTCTACCACGAGTACTCTGCCGTATGGCATACGCTGTGGTTTAAATTTGAAACGCTTTACGGCTGAGTTTGCCAGTTTAAACTGCTGTAGCTGTGCTACAGTGTCCGCACCCAGAGGTTCCGGATTTGATACCCTTTGCGGGATTTTTACCGTTATTGTAGTGCCTTTGTTTTCTTGGCTTTGCACATCAATTTCTGCATCCATCATTTTTACCAGCGAGTTTACTATGCTCATGCCCAGCCCCGTACCCGTAATCGTCGTGCTGGTATGGAACTGCGCATACTCGTCAAACAATTTACTGATTTGCTCATCATTCATACCTATGCCCGTGTCTTTTATCTTTACAACAAGGTTTGTCGTATCCTGTGTGATTGGCTCGTGGTTTACATGCATTTCTACCGAGCCTGTTACAGTGTATTTAAAGGCATTAGAGAGCAAGTTGTTTACGATTTGCTCAATCCGCAGGATGTCGCCTTCGAGTGACAGAGGGAGACGCTCCGCGATATAAAGACTAAACTCGATGTCTTTGTCATGCAGATGTGTGGCATATACATGAGCCACATCCGTTATGATGTCGGGTGTGTCGTAGGGCTTTGTTGCTATTTCCATCTTGCCCGCTTCTATTTTTGATATGTCAAGGATGTCGTTTATGATACGTAGCAACAGCTCGGCAGAGCTGTGGATTTTTGTGAATATTTCTTCGAAATGCGGAGAAATCATAGGATTGCGCAGTTCGATTTCTGTTATACCCATGACGGCGGTGATGGGTGTACGGATTTCGTGACTCATGCCTGCAAGAAAGTGGCTTTTGGCTTTGTTGCTTGCTACAGCTACCTCTGTTGCTATGGCTTGCTCTTTTTCGTCATGCTCCAGCTTCATTATTTTAAAGAATGCACGCAGGTCACGAGCATATGCCACTATGCGGCGTTCTCCTGCGATTTCTAATGGGACAAAGCGCATTTCGCATGGGAGTTCTTCTCCGTTTTTTGTACAATGCAGATAGTATGGGACATCGAGTGGTTTGTTTGTTGATATTACTTCTTCCAGATACTGTTTTATCGTCTCTTCGGATGTTTTTTTGCTTGGCTGGATTTTTGGCGAAAATTTATAAAAATCATTTACATACTCACCGCGTGTGACAATCTCAAACAGGCCATACACAGAGCTGTTAACGTCCAAGACATTACCTTCATGGTCAAATGCTGTACAAAGCATGGGCGACGCATCAAACATCGCCTGTAGTTTTGTTGTGGTGTTGCGGCTATCCTCCATACGCCGAGTAAAGCCCCATACAATCAGCATAATCGCAATAAAAATCGTAACAAGCACCGTAGAAAAAGCAAAAATAATATACATAACACTACGCATAACCGGAGTGCGTGTAATCTCTTGCGGCAGTACTGATGCAAATGTCCAACCGGGTGTGTTCATATAGGTAGCAATAAAGTATGCCTCACCAAAACGCAAATCGTAAAACATAACACGCTCACCCGATGCTATAGCATCGATAAAGTACGACCCGCTTGCGATTTCGTCCAGATAATGAGTACTGCCGTCCACTACAGATGCTAAGGCAAAAGCGGGATGATAGATAATCTCGTGGTTTGCACCGATGAGCATATTGTAGCCGCCCTTATCATCCGTGAGGCGGTGTGCTATTTCTATTGCCATATCTATAGAAATAGATACCCCAACAACTGCTCCGTACCCACTAAGGCTAGGTACCCACATGGCCAACGATACGACGACATCGCTCGAAACAACAGAGATATAGGGGTTTGTTACAACAATTTCGCCACCTGCATCTTTTGCATCTTCAAACCAGGGTGTATCAAGCATCTCCGGCATGTACCACGGCCCTCCCCAGAGACCCGTGATGGCGTAGCCGTTATTAAGCACGATATATATGTTTTCTATGAAATTATAGTCATCCACAAACTGTGCGGCTATTGCGGGGAAACATCCGTCAGAGCCAAGCGCACTCAAAGCGGATGACAACGAACGCACTGTCTGCGCCGCGTCATCAAACCAGCCCTCGATTTCCATTGCATGGATATATTTGTTGCGTTCGGCAAGCTCCAAGGCGTTTTCATAGATGGCGTTATGTACCACTGTATTTACGATAAATACCATGAGACCAAGGCCTATTGCAGATAAAAGAAAAATCCCCAAAATAAGCTTGGTCGATAAAAGCAACCCTTTTTTTTGACTATGAGTAAACACTATTCAGCACCGCATCCTTCATCCCACTGACATCAACGGTGGTGGGATGCAAAATTTCTTTGCTCTGCAAATCTGCAAACTGCGTGGGTATATTACGCTTTGTAAGCTCTGACATCTTCTCGAGCAGGGCAAAGTCGTCATATTTTTCGTATTTGTCACTTATGCTTGTCATCACAGTTTTTGGGAATTTGTAAGGGCTTGCGGTGGACAGGATTATGTCTTTTTTCGTAGAATCTGTGCTTTTCTTAACATATGCCGCATATGCTACTGCCGTATGCGGGTCTATGAGATAGCCATGTTTGGTAAACATGGTTTTGATTGCCTCGCGCATCTCTTTTTCTGTGGCATAGTAGCCGACAAAATCTGAGGGTACAGGCATCGTAAACTTTTTCTTTTCTGTTAGGTTTTGCAATGCCGCCTTATCCGCAAGGTCATGTACCAGTCGCTCAAAATTGCTGGGGACAAGAATATCCATAGATGGTGAATCCGTGACATAAAACGGCCTGTCAGAATCAAACACCCCTGTATCAAAATAGTCGCTAAGTACACGATTTTCGTTGCTTGCACATACGAGTGTGGATATTGGCAAGCCCATCTTTTTTGCATAATATCCGGCCAAAATATTGCCGAAATTGCCTGTAGGTACGACAAAATCTACAGCATCTCCTCGAGTCATTCCGCCTTTAATCATCTGAGAATATGCATAGAAATAATAAACAATCTGCGGTACGAGCCGCCCCGTATTTATAGAATTTGCCGAAGAAAACTCATATCCGTCGGTGTTTATCTTTGCATTTACTTCTTTGTCCAAAAAAATTTTTTTTACCTCACTCTGCGCGTCGTCAAAATTGCCCCTCACGCCTATTACAGACACATTCTTGCCTGTTTGCGTTATCATATGCTGCTTTTGAATCACACTAACGCCGTCCTGCGGGTAAAAAATAATAATCTTTGTCCCGGGTACATCCTTAAAGCCCTCCAACGCAGAGACACCCGTGTCTCCCGAGGTGGCGGTCAGTATAACCTGTGTGTTTTTGTTGCCTGTCTTTTTTAACGCGGTAGTCATCAAATGCGGAAGAAGCGACAATGCCATATCCTTAAATGCCAGAGTCCTGCCATGGAACAGCTCCAAAAACGCAACACTCGGGGTCTGTACAAGCGGTGCCACAGCGGGCGTATCAAAGTTTTCTGCACCATATGCGGCATTTATACAGCCGGAAAGTTCCTCTGGTGTATAGTCCGTGAAATAATGACTCATCACCCATAGGGCATGTTCGTTGTAGTCGTAGGCGGAGCTTGGCAACTTATCAGGCGTGGGTATGGCAGAAGGTACATAAAGTCCACCATCCAAGGCAAGCCCCCTTACAATAGTTTCTGCTGACGTGAGTGGGGTTGTATCCCCGCGTGTGCTTGTGTATGTCATAGTACCCGCGCTCCTTCCAAGTCTGCGTGCAAGATTTTTACATCCCAGTTTTCATCAAATCCCTTTACAAAGTCCTTCATCTTCTTTGCTAAGGATTTTTCCTTTTTTCGTGGTGCTATTGCAATAATAGTAGGCCCCGCACCACTCATAAAAACACCATCCGCGCCGCTGTCCATAGCCTTTTCAAAAATCTTATCCATGTTAGGAATCAATGTGCCGCGATATGGCTGGTGAATCCTATCGTTAACTGCAACACCCAAGTTGCCCCAGCTGTTACTCATCATAGAAGCAACAAAAAGCGAAGCTCGCGACACATTAAAAATAACATCTGCACGAGAATAGTCCTGCGGCAAAATGCGCCGTGCCTTAGCCGTAGACAGCTTAAAATCAGGCACAAGCGTAACAAAAGAGAGCTCATCTGACGGCGTTATCTTTACATGATGCAATTTTTGCTCTTCGCCCTCCAGTACAGCTATTATCATGCCACCATACACAGCAGGTGCGACATTGTCAGGATGCCCCTCGATTTGGCAAGCCATCTGTGCCAGTTCGTCTACAGAAAGTGGTCGCCCTGTCAGCTCGTTAGACGCAAAAAGCCCTGCCACAATACAGGCAGAGCTACTCCCGAGTCCTCGCGTCATAGGTATATCATCATCCTGCGTAATTGCAAGTTCCGGCATTTTTTTGCCGACTTCATCATAAAATCGCGATATTACTTGATAAATCAAATTATCCTTAGTCATAAATTGCTTGCTCACAGATTGCTTTATTTTAATAGAAAAAACATCGGACTCTTCTACAGTAATCTCGTTATACAAATTCAACGCCATGCCTAGACAATCGAAGCCCGCTCCCATGTTTGCGGTAGTTGCAGGGACTTTTATTTTTAGCATGGTAACACCTTCCTTTGCATAGTGAATTTATTATAGTGCATTTCTAAAAAAAGTGATATACTTGCGTTGACATTTTCTAAGAATTTGTCAATTTGTTATTTTTGGGGGGAGACTTTTGCCGCTTCCGATAGATGTAAAACCCTATGAGCTAAACAGTGTAACAGGTGGGGACAACTATATGACCCACTACAAGGCCACCGGTGCAGATGGGGACGAGTTTGTAATCACCGAGTTTTATCCGACATATATGGTTAAACGCGAGGACGATGGTACGCTTGCGGTCAGTGAGCGGTTTTCCAAGGAGTTTATCGCCGACCGCGAAGAGTTTGTGCGTCGTGCAGAGGGTTTTCAAGAAATCCGCGACGCTTCTTTGCATCCTGTTGTCGAAATTTTCGAACGCAATCAGACTGCATATATGGTACGCAAAGCCTGTGGAATGACAAGCGTTGACCAGTTTATGGGTAGTCAGACCATGGACTATGATGAGGCTTACTATTTTATACGGCCGATTATATTGAGCATGGCGCAGGCGGCAGAAAAGGGCATGATGTTTAACATCACCTTTGCTGATTTTAGGGTAAATGCATATAGGCAGCTTGTGCTTTGCGCGCCTCCTGCATGGGACAGTAATTTCCATCCGCAGCTTACCGAGACTGTAAAGCTGTATTACAGGCTCGTAACCGGGGTAGAAGCCCCTGCACAAAATGCACCTGCATTCAGTGCATATGGTATAGAGGTACCACCTCGTATAGAGTCGCTAGTACTGGAAATCCTGCAAGGGGATATTCTGTACGGCTCGCTTGATGATTTTTATAAAAAATTCAAATCCCTGCTGGATGTTAATTCTGATACAGACAAGGAATCAGGCAAAAAAACGCTTGCCATAATGCGCGGGGTAGTTATCGTATTGTTTGTGGCGTTTGCATTTAGTCTTGTATTGTTTGTTTTTGGGGCTGTAAGGGCGCGGGAAATGAGCAATTTTTGGGCTAATCCGGAGCTTTTTGTATCTGCCGAGGTTATGCCGGAACCAGAGCTTGATTTTTCTGATGTCACAATTACACATCCGCGTAATCCTGCCGACGCACTCACGGGTAGCTTTAGTACGCATAATGGATTCATGTTTTTCCGTGGCGAAGATGGGCTGATGGCGCGTTTTTATGCCGAGGTTGCGTTTATACCGGGTGCGACTCTCGGTGCGCTTGCTGATAACAGGCTTATTATACCGGGGGTTACACCTTCGTATATCGTAGGGCATGGGCGTTATATATATTTTGTAGATACATCTTCGGGGGGTATGATTTATGCATCAACCACCTCCGGAGACGATTTTAGGCGCGTAACAGAACATGCCGCACTAAACCTTGCCGTCATCGACGGTCATCTCTTCTACACAAATACAGAAAAAAACCATCACCTGTATCGTATAAATTTGGAAACAAAGCAAACGGAGCTGGTAGCCGCCCGGCCTGTATACTCTGTAATTGCACATGGGTCTTACCTGTTTTTTGTCACAGGTGGTGCAGATGCAAACGAGCTGTATATCTGGGATACAGAAGGCGACAACCCGGTAATCCTGGCCTCACGCTACGCAAAAGGTGCGATGAGAGTGAGCAGTGATGTCTTATTCTTCTTAGATATAAACGGTCGTGTGCGCAGTATAGATTTTACAGGTCGCCCAATCGCAATACATGCCCCCGAAAATGTAAGTACATTCGACGTATATCTACAATTTATTGTGTTTGCAGAAGAGGGTCGCCATGTGCCGCGTATGTTTAATATGAACACGGGAGAATTTAATACTATTTCTTCTACAGAATGGGTAAGCTACCTGTGGACGTTCGATAATGGCGTATATGCAATTGACCACAGAAATCCACACCGCATAATACATGCGGAATTGCCATAAGGCGTATGTATAAGAAAATATAAAAGGAGGCCGTACCATGGCAAACTCAAACGAAAAAATGCGTGTGCTTGACCTTTTGGAGTCGGGCAAAATCACCACGGCAGAAGCATCACAACTACTTGAGGTGTTAAACGCCCCGAAATTTATGACAAAGGAAACACGCGAAAATGCAGAAGAAAAACTGCGTCACTTTGCCAAGGAGTGCAACAAGTTTGCAAAGGAAGTAGGCTGTAAGGCAAAAGAGATGTACAAAGAAGCAGAGCCAAAAATAAAAAAAGCAAGCCAATCAGCACTGGAAAAAGCCGCAACTGCACTGGATAATCTGGCCAACAGTATAAACGAGTCGCTGGATAAAGCGGATGACGAGCCAAAGGAAAACTAAGGAGACTAACATGAACAAAGAACGGATAAAAGGCATCATAATAGGATTTGCATTATGCGCACTTTTGGCGGCTACGACAACAGCAGTCATCGCCGCGGTGCAATCAGTAACCAAAGAGGTGACATACGGAGTAGGAGTGACTCTGCATGGGAGTGTCATTGAGTTTTCTGAGATTGACCGCCCGTTTATGGTTGACGGCAGGGTGTTTTTGCCGATGAGGGCTGTTGCAGAGTTGGTGGGGCTTCCCGTAGACTTTGATACAGAAAACAATATGGTAATCCTGGGTGACAGAGATATTGCTACGATTGGTACGGTGGCTACGGTAAACGGCGTAGAAGTTGATGCGACAGATATAGGCATGTGGTTGCAGGAGGCGGTATTTAATGTAATGCTTTCGGGGCAACAAGATGACGACGCAGTACGCGAAGAGGCCGTGCGTTTGGCGGCCATAGGCATTATGTTTGCGGAGTATGCCGCCGCACATGATATTACACTTTCAGATGAACGGATTGCTTCGACACATCAAGAGCTGGCGCATATGAGAGCAAATTTTGGCGACATGTTTGATGAAATCATGCGCTCGTCAGGTTTTTCTAACGAAGAACAACTAATCAATGCGATGCTCTCCTTTGCATTAGCCGAAGAAGTAGTAAGCAGGATAATGGCAAGTGACGAAAAGCTTGATGCTCTCGGTATTGAACAACCCGAAGAGGAAGAAGTATTTGCGGCAAAGCATATTCTAATCTCATTGGATTACGAAAATGCAGAAGAACTGGCTTATGAGCTGTTAGAACGCGCTCTTGCGGGAGAAGATTTTGCCGCACTCGTAGCCGAATACGGTCAAGACCCCGGGATGGAACAAAGCCCCGAGGGATATACATTCACTCGGGGCGTGATGGTCATGCCTTTTGAACAAGCCACAGTAGAGCTGGAAATCGGCGAAATTAGCGGTGTTGTGTATAGCCAATTTGGTTATCACATTATTTTGCGTACCGAGCCAAACATGGACGACATAATGCGTCCGTGGGGTCAAGAAAGCTTGTCGCAAATATTACAAAGCTCTATATATCAACTCTTTGAAGAAAAAGTCGATGATGCAAAAATTATTTTTTTGCCTGCATTGGAGCTGGTGCCTGTTCCAAATTAGCATCAGTTTTAGGGGCAGCAGTCACGAGCTGTAGCGCGCATCAGCGCGTCTAATATCATGGGATGGGCGAATTCATTTGCTCTTCTGTTTAGGATGCCAAATGTTTCGTCCCAGCCCCATGGATTTTCACGAGAGGGATGATATTCTCCGTTATCCCACCAAAAGCAAGGGATTCCGAGCGACCTCGCATGACCTACATAAAATTCTGCCAATGCGGCACGGTATGGCTCGTTATCGCGGTTGAGCGCGCCCATTTCTCCAAAGATTACAGGGATGCCTTGGCTCACAAAATTTACATATGCCATATCCAGTGGCACGGTTATCGGGTCGGTGTCGCTCGGGTTGTCCGCGCTCCACACATCTATGGTACCTTCGGGGCCTGTACGCAACGCAAATTCCCATGGTGCGTACAGATGCAATGTCAACACAATCCTGTCATCCACTATGTCCTCGGGTAGTACGAAGTCGTTTTGTGCCACAGCCGAAGAAGAAGCCGCATAGGTGGGTACTACAAGTACACGCGCTGTATTGTTTCCGCCTGTAGCGCGTACCGCATCTACAAACACCTGATTAAGAAGATTAAGATTATGCCTCTCTTCGGGTGTGCCGCCACTCCACTCTGCGCGAGAGCCGATTGTGCGCGGCTCGTTTAGCCCATTAAACGCTAATGCCGAGCCATAGTCACGGAAATGATATGCAATTTGTGTCCATATTCTTTCGAGTGCGAACTTGGAATCCTCCATGTAGTCGTCATGCAGTCTGAAAATTTTGTTGTCATGGTGTGTGTTAAGCAACACCTGCAAACCCGCTTCCATTGCATAGTCTACGACCGTCGTCACTCGTGTCATCCAATCCTCGCGGATAATAAAAAACTCATCGGCGGCCTTATGCCATGTCACAGGTATGCGGATTGCATTAAAGCCCGCGTCTCGTACAGTCTCTATTGTTTCTCTGGTGGTTATGGGGTTGCCCCATGCCATCTCCATCTCATACACGGTGGTGGTGGTATAATCTCCGCCGCCGAGCCAAGAAAATCCAACGCCGGTATCACTATGCGTGTCCAAGGTGTTGCCGAGATTCCAGCCCATGCGGATATTACCCACCCACTCCGTTGCTGTCAGCGGTGCAAAATCATCTGTCACCACTCCGGGGCTTACTACAATCGCGGTTGCCACGGGTGCAGGTGTGGGTGCAGGTGTGGGAACAGGCGTAGGCGCAGGGGTTGCCAAATCCAAAATGACCTCTGCATCGACGACAACATCAATGTCGGTCTCCACCGCACATCCCGCAAAAACCACAAGCAACATAAGTAAAAACAGTTTTTTCATATTCATCCTCTCCTTCTTATCTAATACTGTCATATTTTTCACTCCCTGTCTATATATTGTATTGAAGGGAGCGATGCATATGGCACAACCACTACGTATGCCCGGAGAGGAAAAAAAACGCGCACCATCGCGTCACAGTCTGACAATCGAAAAACGTGAAAGTGTAAGCGTATCGGGGGTCACGGACGTAATCTCCTTTGACGAAGAATCTGTAATCGGTGAAACAGAACTCGGTGTAATAATAATCCGAGGTGTAAATTTGCATGTAAACCGCATAAATTTGGAAAGCGGAGAGTTATCCGTCAGCGGAGAGATTGACGGAGTCACTTACGAAAACCCTGGCGGCGGAAAGACAAAGTCGTTTATGGGAAGGTTATTTAGATGATACTGGATATGGGTGCGCAAGCGTGGCTTTTTTTGTCCACGGTGCTGGCGGGTGCAGTCATTGGTGTGTTTTATGATTTTTTCAGGATTCTGCGACGGGTGGCCACGCGATTTAACACAGCGTGGCTTGTTACATTAGAGGATTTTTTGTTTTGGGTAATAGTCACGTTTGGCATGTTTTATTTTATGCTAAACCAAAATTTTGGCGAAATAAGATTTTTTTCCATTTTGGGTGCGGGCAGTGGTATGGCAATTTATTTTGCGACACTTTCACGCTTTTTTGTAAAAATCGGTGTAGCTGTGGTTAATTATATAAAAAAAGTAATTGTTACAGCTCTGCGCATTATATTTCTTCCTATTCGCATAATTGCCGGTTGGATTTCGCCGCTTGTTATGCCGATTTTACAGAAAGCACGTTCGGGATTGATTCACCTTGTACGTTATGGCAAAATAAGGATGAAAAAAACTAACAGAAATCTGTTTATTTTGCGTAAAAAAGTATGAAGGTGGAATAATAATGGAACGTAAACGTATAAAAAAACGCGAACGCCCTCTAGTGCTCGCGTTGTATTTTATTTTTTGGGCAGTTGCACTCATCATGTTTGGCGGGCTTTTTGTGAGCCAGATGGAAAGCTACAACAATCTACAAGCAGAAATCACTCGACTTAACACAGAAATATCACGCGCCCAAGCCGAAAAGGAACAGCTGGAGATACAGCTGTCCTTCTTCGATAGTGACGCATACTTGGAGCAACTGGCCAGGAATATGCTGGGTATGGTAAGGCCTAACGAGATTGTTTTTAAGAATATCGCTGATTAAAAGGAGAAATTATTATGCTACAGGATTTTTTGACACCGCAAAAACAAAATTTTTGCGACCATACGGAGTTACGCGCACAGATTAACAAAAACAGGCGTGTCACTATGCTCGCGGGTAATATGGTTGCAAACACACAATCCGAAAAGGGTGGTGTTTCTGCCCGAGTATATCGCGGTGGCACCTATGGTTTTGCAAGTGGAGCAGAGTATACCCCCGAGAGTGTAAAATCCGTACTGGCCGCCGCTACCGAAAACGCGGTATTTATGGATACCAACATAAAAAAGGGTGAGCCGCCACTGCCTTCACTTAAAGGCGCACCTGAAAAGGTTGAACTAAAATCACCCATCGCAGAGGATGTAAAACAGAGTGCCCTTATTGATTATGCTCGTGCGTTGGACGAGCTTATTGTTAAAAAGTATAAAAAGCTGACAGGGCGCACCATCGTTGCCGACTTGCTTTATAAAGAAAAGCTGTTGGCTGTGAGTGACGGAACGGACAGCCATTTTTTTCAGCCGCGTGCTATGGTTTATGCGTTCCTTACGATGGAAACATCGGATGGTGTGCCTGTCGAGCTGTTTAAATCATTTAGCCACGTAGGCCGTTTCGACGAGGCATTCAAAGACCCTCACGCTTTGGAAGAAGAGCTGGACAATCTCTACAAGGCTCTCTGTGATAAAAGCGAAGGAGTTTTTGCAAATGCGGGAGTGCGGAAATGCGTAATGCATCCTGACCTTGCGGGTATGCTTGCGCATGAGGCGGTGGGGCATACCACAGAAGCCGACCTTGTACTCGGCGGCTCGGTGGCAGGCTCTGCATTAAACAAACAAGTCGCAAGTGAGCTTGTATCCATGACGGATTTTGCTCATACTGCATTTGGAGAAACATGCCCGCTTCCTATATATGTAGATGACGAAGGCACAATTGCAGAGGACGCGCCGCTGATAAAGGATGGGGTACTGGTGGGTTATATGCATAACCGCGAAACTGCACGTCATTTTGGCGTAAAGCCGCAGGGCAACGCTCGTGCATTTGAGTTTTCTGACGAACCGCTTATCCGTATGCGCAACACTGTAATACATCCGGGCAAAAACAAACTCGATGACCTAATCGCAAGCGTAGACGACGGTTACTATCTCGTAAAAACAAGTAATGGCCAAGCCGACAGCACAGGTGAGTTTATGTTTGGCATAGACCTGGGATACGAAATCAAAAACGGCAAACTCGGCAAAGCCATCCGCGAGACCACTATCAGTGGCGTTGCATTCGAAATGCTGAAAACTGTTGATATGGTATCTGATGATATGAGCTGGGAAATCGGCGGATTCTGCGGCAAAAAACAAGCAATGACTACAAGCATGGGCGGCCCTGCCCTACGCTGTGATATAAATATTGGAGGACGATAAAATGAAAAATCTAGCCGAATACGCTCTTGCACAACTAAAAAAAGCCGGCGCAGACAAAGCCTCCTGCCGCGCCACAAAAGGTCGCAAGGACGAATTTAATATAGAGGCAAACCAATTTACACTACTGCGCACGGTATTTACCGACGACTTGCAACTAAAAGCCCTCGTAGGCGGACGCAAAGGCGTGGCAATTATAAATAAACTCGACCGCGACAGCATAGATGATGCCGTAGAGAGCTGTGTAGCATTGGCAAAATCCGCAGAGCCTGATGAAGCAGAGGATATAGCTCCCCTCATCGAGAACATGGATTTCGACACATGTAGTGGCGAAGCCGACATGACAGGGCTGTTTAACCGCTCAAAAGAATATTTGCAACAAATCCAAGATGAACTGCCTAAAATAATAATAGAAGGATTTTCTTCTTCATACAGTAGCGGCGAAACCGCCTATGTAAACAGCAATGGAGTATGTTTTACGTCCAAAAACGACTATTACAATTTTAACAGCATGTTTGTTGGCAAGGATGGAGAAAAGTCATCTTCTTTTAATCATGGAGGCGCGTATCTAAAAGACGTAAGCCAACCGTTTATAAATGCGGGGATGCACCGCCAACTCCTCGAAGAAGCACAAAAGTCCATCCACACCCGCTTGGTAGAAGGGAAATTTACAGGCAAAATCATAGTCACGCCTGCTTGCAATGATGTAATCTGGGATACGCTAATGCATAACTTCCTCGGAGACCGCAGTATGGTCGAAGGCACAAGTCGCTGGAAAGACTCCCTCGGTCAAGCTGTAGCCGACAAAAAGCTGACCTTGCGCGCCGCACCGCATAACCCACTTATCGTAGCCGACCCTCGCTTTACCGCAGACGGCTTCTTAGCAGAAGATGTGGACTTTATCTCCAAAGGCGTACTAAAATCCTTCGCCCTATCGCTATATGGTGCAAATAAAACAGGCAAACCTCATTCGCCCACATCAAACTACAACATCGAGGTAGCCACAGGCGAAACACCCCTCGCCGAGATGTTAAAAGGTGTAGAAAAGGGAATATTGTTAAACCGCTTCAGTGGCGGCTCACCCGGTGCGAGCGGTGACATCAGCGGCGTAGCCAAAAACAGCTTCTTAATAGAAAATGGCACCGTCACCGATGCCCTTCAAGAAACAATGATTTCATTCAATATCATCGACACATTAAAAAATATTAATTCCATCTCAAAAGAATCCGTGTCGGATGGCGTGACCATATTGCCATGGTGCTGTCTCGACGGCGTTACTATCTCCTAGTCCCTGTAAATTCATAACCCGGCATCAGGCCGCCATATACATGGTCGATTATTTCGGTAGCTGTCACCAGCTCAAAGCCCATTTCGATAAGCTCCGGAATGGTGCGGCGCATCGCGTATATCGTGGTAGGGTGGATGTCATGAAGCAATACAATCGCGCCGTCACGGGCGTGATACATAATGTGGTCGTGTATGATGTATTCGCATCTGTCGCGCCAGTCACGCGGGTCTATAGACCAGTTTAATGCGCTGTGACCCGTTTCGTAGGCGGCTTGTTGAATCCGGCGGTTAAAATGGCCGAATGGCGGCCGAAAAATCGGTGGTGGGGCATGACCTGTTGCGTATTCTATGATTGCGGCGGTGTCCAAGATTTGCTGCACTATTGCTTCTACAGAAAGCTGGGCCATATCCCTGTGGTCCCATGAATGGCCTACGATTTCGTGTCCCGCTTCAAAAGCGCGGAGCACAATATCAGCTCCGTTTTCTACCATGTCACCCAAGACACAAAAAGTAACCCTGCCGCCATGCTCATCCAATATATCCAGCAGATAATTTGTGAGCCAAATAGGCCCATCATCAAATGTAAGCGAAATCATAGGGGCGCGATACACCCCTGGCTCACCTGTAGGAATCCGCACAGCCGCATAGTTTGCCGCATCAAATGTGCATTCCTCATATGGATACGGCTCATATTCTTCGTAGTATTCGACCGGGTCATCATACACTTCGTAGTCGTCATGAACTTCGCTCACAACATATGTATATTCAAACTCAATAATAGGGGGCATTGTAGCCGGTGGCGCAAAGGTTGCCACCACATCATTTTCCCCATTGCGGTTTTGTGCAAAAACAACTACCCCGCCCGCTACTGCCGCGATGATAATAATAACCACAGCCGCGACCTTTACCTTTTTATAGGACTCAAACATGCTTCCACCCCGATAAATAAAAAAAATTATATACCATTAGGCACAATTAGTCAAAATCGAGCAAAGGCTCTCCGAAAAAACTTCTTTCGGAGGGCCTTCTCGTGTTTATCTTATGCGTTTTGTTATATTGCGTTGTGGGTAAAGCTTGCTATTGCTTCGCAGGGGATTACGGTGACACTTGTGATATTTCAAATAAACTAAACATGGACAAAGTCAGTAATATCAAGGCTCGTACATGCATTTTTCCAAAACCTCAAAGCATATGTTGAAATTACATCTATGCTAACCAAGGGGTTTATTTTTATGGATAAAGATAAAATCGTACTACCTGAAAAACTGCAAAAGGAAATACTGAAATTTTTCTTGAAAACATCAATACCACGTATAGCGCGAGAAAAAGAAAAAAACAAGGCTCTACCCGATGAGGGGAGAGAAAAAACATAATGATGAACACAGCTATATACGTCCGTGTTTCAACAGACGAACAAGCAAAAGAGGGCTACTCTATCCGCGCCCAGATTGACAAGCTTAAAAACTACATACAAATAAAAGACTGGGGTTTTTATAAAGTCTATGCGGATGAAGGCATAAGCGGAAAAAACATAACCGACAGACCCGCGATAAATGAACTTATTAATGATATAAAATCGGGTATTGTTACTAATGTTTTAGTCTACAAAATAGACAGGCTAACAAGAAGCACCAAAGATTTAATCGAATTGACAGAAATATTTAACAAGTCAAAATGTGGGTTTAATTCGCTAATGGAAAGCATTGATACACAAACAGCGTCGGGCAGAATGTTTTTAAAGATAATCGGTATTTTCGCCGAGTTTGAGCGTGAAAACACCATCGAAAGGATAACTCTGGCTTGTGAGAAAAAAGTTAAAGAGGGTTTTACGCTCGCTGGCTTTTCTACATCTTACGGCTATGACCGAGAATCGGGCGATAAAATACAAAGAATTAATCCATATGAAGCTAAAATCGTTAGAGAAATATATCATATGTATCTTGATGGCAATATGTCATATTCTGCGATAGCTACAAACCTAAACCATAGGGGCATAAAGTCGAAAATGGGCGTTGCGTGGCATCATGCAAGCATAGGCGGAATATTAAAAAATCCTAACTACATAGGTAAAGTAAGGTACGCTATGGACGACCCCGACCGCTATTTTGAAGCAGAGGGAAAACACGAGCCAATTATTAGCGAAGAATTATTTAACAGTGTCCAAAAGAAAAGGGGCATAATAAAAAAAGTTGCCTATACTAAGCGACCTAAAGAAGATAATTATTTTTGCGGTATCGTTTATTGTGCCGAGTGCGGTACAAAAATGCAAAGTAACGGAGAACACAAAAAAAATGCAAATGGCGAAGTAATTGCAAAGCGTGGCTATCGTTGTCCTAATGTAACAAAGGGATTATGTAATACATCAAGATTTAGCCATAAAAAATTGGAAGTTGCTTTCGAGCAGTACATGGATAACATTGAAGATTTAACCGCTACGCCCGACATTTTACTAGAAGAAAACAACCAGCCAGATAGTATAAATTCCCTACTTAGAGAAGAATGCGAAAACGCCATAGTCAAGCTAACAAAACGCGAAAAAGAAATTATGAGCATGTACATTAACGAAAGAATCAGTTTTGAAAAGTTTGAACAAATGACACATCTAATAATTACAGAAAAAAATACATATATCGAGCAAATAAATAATATCCCACCCGAGTCAACGGAAGATATACAACTCACACTAGATGATATTGCAACCAATTTCCGCGAAAACTGGAAAGCTTTGACTAACAGCGAAAAAATGCAGTTTTTACATAACTATATTGAAAAGATAACAGCCTATTCAAAAAGAGAAGAAAAATATCAAGTTAAGGTGTTGAAAGTTAAGTTTAATAATGTTTAACGATTAACAGTATTACCGAATGTGATATAATACCTTTGGAGGAACAATCAAATATGGACGAAAAAACAAACGAATTTATAGTTGAAAAAATAAAAAAATATAATGACAAAAATGATAAAGAAGGAAAAAAATTGTTATTAAACGTATTAATGACTAGCTCTGTAGCAATATCTTTTGTTAATATTTACATAGGTACGGTTGACGCTAGTGATATTCATAAAATGGCAAATGAAGTGCTAGGTACATTATTTGCGACATCAACAATAGTCGGTTTTTCTTTGATAGTATCTAATATATTAAAAAAAATAGGTTTTTACAGTAGAATTGACGAACTTGAAAGCGTAATTCAAACCATCTTAGCCAATAACGAAGAAACGAAAGGCATTGTTAAATAATGGAAATAGATATAATGGATTCTATCACGTTAAGTGATAGAAATGAATATTTAGTAGTAGGAAAAACAGTTTATAATGACAATACATATTATTTTTTGGTTGATGAAAAGAACAACGCAAACATTAAGTTTTGCCTAGAAAAAATTGAAACAAAAACACTTGTGGAAATTGATGATATAAACTTAACGCGGATATTAGTACCATTATTTTCAAATTCCACTAATTTAGAATATTTAAAAGCCAATCTACAGGATAATTAATTTCCATTGTGATACTTGAAACTTCACCGTCGTAAGTAAAAGCAGTAATCGTGATAAAATATATTCCTGTTTCGTAAAAATTAGCATTAAATACCCAATTTTTCGAATCAGTGGAATGCATATTAAATATACCTTGTGAAATTCCATCCCTTACGCCTTCTAGCTCTACACGTTCAACTTTGATTGATGTGTTAGCAGAGATAATTGCATTTATATCCGTAGAAGGCAGGGGAATAGTCCTAAAATTTGTATTTATAAATAATTCATCTTCTATTGCTATTTCTTCTGAATCTGGTGCAAAGGTATTTGTTGTCGGTGTTGTTTCGATGTAAGATTCTGATGAAAAAATATCTGACACAATCGGTCTTATAGCTACAAACAAACTAATGACTGTTGTTACTCCGATAAAGATACCAAAAGGTATTATAAGCTTTGAATGTTGTTTTTTAAATTCATTAATGAATTTGGAATTTGGTCTTTTAGATGAAAACTTGTTAAACATCAACACTAAAAAGCAGATTGTTATAAATATTATAAAAACAATTAGCATGGTTAATAAAGATACCACAGCCAGCCACCGCCTCTACATAAAATTTTAAAAACCCCTTAATTAATAAATGCAAGGGGTTTTCATTTTTAATATGCTTTTACTTCATTGGCAAGCTTATAGAAAGCCGATTTTTTAAGATTTAATTTTTGCATAGCTTCACTAACATTAATAACACCGTTTTGCCAAGCCTTAATGGTGTAAATTTCCTTTTCAGACCTTACGATTTTCGGGCGACCTAGGGGTATGCCCTTTTCTTTTGCAATGGTGATTCCTGCTTTTTGACGTTCTTTGATATTGCGCCATTCTTGTTCTGCTTGGAAAGCAAGCGTTAATAACGCCATATCTTGCAAGTATTTTTCCATTAAAGTTAGGTGCTTTTTGTCGGTATCTAGTATCGGGCTATCCAAAACTTTGATAATTACTTTTAGCACTTTGGTAATCTTGTTCCACTCTCTAATAATGCCGTCATACTCACGACCAAGCCTATCAATGCTACTGATATAAAGCGTGTCGCCCTCTTTGATATTTTCGAGCAGTTGCAGATATTTTTTGCGATTAAAATTTTTACCACTTGCTTTTTCAATGATGATATTTCTTTTTTTGATACCGAGCTTTGTCATATCTCTAACCTGTCTCGATACATTTTGATAATCAGATGATACGCGAATATATGCGTATGTTTGGTACTTCATAAAAACCTCTCCGTTCTTCCGCAAAAGGTGTACTTTTTACGGAGAACGTGGAGATGGTAACATACGCCATTTTAGCTGTCAATATTTATAATTTTCATTTAAACACGTAAAAATTACCGCTTTTTCTAGCGGTTTTTTTGTTTTCTTTATAATCTTACTCCAAAATTGCAACTCCGTAAAAAGTACACCTTTTACGGAATTAAAAACTTTAAAAGATTAAAAAGGAGGCAAGAAAAATGTGGAAAAAATGCGAAGCTATCGCGTGTATGCTCACCATTTTATCAATTTTTACGGTTTTTAGTGTCAGTGCTTCACCATCAGTAACGGTAATTCTTGACGGTCTTACATTAAATTTTGATGTTCCCCCGACCATTGTTGACGGTAGAACAATGATACCCATGCGAATTATTTTTGAAGCGCAAGGGGCAGATGTTGAATGGGATGGGACAACAAGAACAATCACCGCAACAAGGGGTGATTTGGTTGTGCGTACCGTTATTGATGACAATGTAATTGATGTAAATGGTAACAAGATAATGATGGACGTTGCCCCTTTAATCAAAGACGGCAGAACTCTTGTACCTGTTAGGTTTGTTTCGGAAGCTTTGGGGAGTGAGGTTGTTTGGGACGCAAGCACCAGAACAGTCATTATTAACTCACAAGTTATAACGGACGAGCCAGATGATTATTTGCCGAGTGAGCTAGATATGTTTGAGCTAGAAGATTGGGACAACTTTGAATGGGAAATTATTGAGCTTGATTAATTAAAAAATCGGGAGAGTGTTTTTACATGAAGAACATAACAAAAAAAATCCTTGCATTTTTAATCGCTTTTACAATGATAATACCTTTATTTTTGGCGTTTCAAATTTATCAAGTTGAGGCAACAGCTACTTATACACATTTAAATAGGCAAGAGTTAGCGCGTGAACTTATACGCCGTCATAATAATCAACAAATTCTTATTATGGGTGCATGGGGCAGTATGTCAACCGTTGCAGGAACAACCAGTATTTGCAATATAAGGCAAACAGCCGAGGGAAGAATGGCAACTACAGGCATACCAAGTGGTCAAACAACTCCTATTGCAAACACTTATTTATCAGAGGATTTACTTAGAGCAATCTTGATGTTAAATGATAGGTTTGGACGTTTTCAAATAAACTCTATCGCAGGCGGTAGGCATAGCAGAAATAGTAATCATTATCGGGGTCGAGCCGTAGATTTTCAATTTTTAGGGGTCTATCGCCCTGCTAATATTCCAGTCAACGCAAGACAAAATAACTGGTCTGTTATCACCTTTTTACGTGAACATGGTTTTATATTAGAGAATTATTTTGGGGACGCACATCATTTTCATATAGGTATACTTGGATATAATCCAAGGGGTGGAATAGTT
Organism: Defluviitaleaceae bacterium; assembly: GCA_009786925.1. GTDB lineage: Bacteria > Bacillota > Clostridia > Lachnospirales > WQUN01 > WQVC01. The sequence continues at coordinate 34,661 of WRGY01000116.1, forward strand.
GCAACGCCACCGACAGTACAAGTTACTCGTAATGTAATGATTATTTATAATGCAAATGGTGGAATGGACGCACCACCTAATTTAACTGTTACATTGGATATGAGTGGTGTTGCACGATTTAGTCATTCAGTAACACGCCCTTTTAAAGAAGGTTATAGATTCAATGGTTGGCTATTAAACAACGATTCACGTTATCCAATACAAGTACACGGTGGTCTTTCCACAATAAATACAAATATCATTGATGGCGATTCTTTTGAATTTTTTGCGCAGTGGTCTCCAGTAGAGCTTGGAACGGTAACGATTATTTACAATGCAAACGGCGGAAATAATGCACCATCAAACCAAACCGTTGCGCTTGACAACAATGGATTTGCAAGATTTAACCACCCTACGACCACGCCGACCAGAAACGGATATACTTTTCTCGGGTGGCAGATATATGATGATTCACGCTATCCAATAGAGCCAGCAGGTGCAAGCGCGGGCGTAAACACAGGTAGTACAACAGGTGGTGGGTCTTTTGAATTTTTTGCACAATGGTCTCCCCTAGTGCTTGGAACAGTAACGATTATTTACAATGCAAACGGCGGTAGCAATGCGCCACCTAGCCAAGCCGTTACGCTAGATAGTGATGGGGTTGCGAGATTTAACCACCC
>WRGY01000117.1 GCA_009786925.1 Defluviitaleaceae bacterium
AAACACTCCATTGATGAATTGCCTTGTATCTTTTGCATTGCCGCCCCATGTACCCTTGTTGCCAATTGTTTGTGGCGAAATAACCGACCATAACGAACCTGAAATGTCGTGCCGCCTGTAAGCATTATCCACGGAAAAGCCCCCTTAATGTTTTTTCCATTATACCATATTTCTTTTGTCGACACACCCTAGATGGAACGATATTTTTGCGGATACCAAGATTACAGCTGCTTTGCTTGACCGACTAGTCCATCATTCTCATCTTTTGGATTTTACAAACAGGGATTCTAAGCGGCTGCATGATGCTCTTTTAAAGCAGTCAACTACAAAATCTCAAAAAAAGAGTGAAAAGAAAGGTTAAAAGGGGCATATAGGAAAATGCACCTATATGCCACCTTCAAGTTTTTACTTGCGAGTGGTTCGTGATGTCAAGGTCGGGTAGTATTTTTTGAGAAAAGCACTCAAAAAATCTCCACCCTTCTCTTGACTTCACTTCGGTGTTAGCTGAGCTGAAATTTACTTTTATTCCCATTCGACTGCTACACTTTTATCTTTATATTTGCTATATTTTTTTCTTGACAAAAACACAAAATAAGCACATCATTAAAGCAAGGTGGAGTATTATACTTATCATTCAAACATGGTGATTTTGAAGGTATTCGGAATGGTCGTTTTTTCACGGACTTCTCAAAAGATAGCATTGCTCAAATAATATCTGATGTAAGTGATTTTACGATTCTCGATACGCAAATTACTTATGATGTTCGAGCTGGGCGTAGTGATGAAGAATGGATAAATTTGATACTTATTAAGCATACACTTTAAACAAATTACAAGCAGGAGAAGCACTGCTTAATTTTAGAGGGGGCATGAATAGTGAAACTTTTATATGTGTGGATAGAATCATTTAGGTCAATATATCAACAAGGACTTTCTTTGATAGATGGTTTTGATGTCGATATTAATGATATTTCCGAACCACTAAATCAAAACACAAGCAGTCATAATAAACAATTTCCATTTAAGAGAGTATGTTTGCCTTCTAATCCACCAAACTTTACTTTATTTTGTTCCATAATGAAATGGTAGTTTTTCAACTATCATTTTTTTAATGGCGGCAAATCCGCTTGTGGCAAAGGTTTTTGACGCTTTTGGGAGGTGGTGAATGGTCTATGTAGATGTTTACGGTGGAGGTATTTGCGGTTGTTTCGCTTCTGCTGTAAGCATAACACGCATTATAATTAGCGTAAACAACCGAAATCTCAAAAATATGGAAAGGGCGATTTTATGGAAATAAGTTATGTTCCTGTGGGTGATTATCTTCTGCCAGAAATCCAGTTATCAGACCCACCAGATGCACCACCGCTTGGCAAATATGGCATGATGCACAAGGCGTATCTGAAAGAACAGAAACCTGCACTATACAGCCGACTTTTATTGTCGGAACGATTATATCCACTTTGTCGTGAAATTGACGATGCTGCGGCAATACGCCTTAAAACAATACCCGATAAAGAAGCGGCATATGAAGTTATTCTCCATGAATTGGTATATGATTGAGCAGGAAAACAAGCAAGGCAGGATGATTTTCGACCTGCCTTGCTTGTTTTCAAAGTGATTCTATTTCCTCTTGGGTCAATCCTGTAGCTTTTATGATTGTATCCATCGGCATGTTCATATTGATGAGGTTGCGCGCAATATCCATACGTTCACCCATGCGCCCTTCATTACGCCCTTCGTTACGTGCCCCACCCATCAATGACACCCAATCTCTCCGCGCCTTTTCACGTTCCTCGTAAAGCATACGGGTACGTTCGTCGGCAGACAACTCCTTCAGAAAACCAACAGCTTTTTTCATTTGCGGTTTGCGTTCAGCTATCATGTCTAAAACCTCCCCATCGTTCGATTTGATAAATTTCATCCAATACCATAAATCAGTGTTTTCCGTTGTTTCTGGCAACTTGGATAATTCAAGGGTATTTATTTCCTTTAAGTCTGTAAATTCCACGCCGTATTTTGTGCGGTAGCGAAATTGGTGATGGTAGTCGTCATCTTCTTTGATTAGGTCATGGTTTGTGATTATTATACTGACTACTCGCTTAATTGTTTTCCAATTCTCGCCAGAGGACATTTGCTCTGTTATCATTTTAGATTGCTGATAAATAGAGCGTTCCTTTAGTTCAGGGAGTGGCCACAGTTGAATCTCAATATGGATAATATTTTTGCTCTTTGTGTGAAGTTTTACGTCAAGTACACTATACTTATCATCTGTTGCTTCCTTTTTCACGTAAGGGTCGATAATAGTTATTGTATCATATTCTTCATCGGGTATATTAAGCACAGACTTTAAGAAATCCGCAAGTATATCCACATTACGTTGGTCTCCAAATATCAACTTAAAAATAAAATCTGATGTAACAGGAAGCAACAAAATTTTGTTATTCAATTCAGTAATATCGCTCAAATTATTCAATCCCCTTCATATGGATAGTATACCACGGATTTATGGATTTTCTACAATAAAATCAAACTTTTGCTTGTGTCGTGGCAGTCTTGCTTCGGCTTTTTCGTACCCGCCCCTGCTCCAACCAAGCCTCAAACTCATCAAACCCCAAATTACCTGCAAGGCACTCATCCCTTTTTCGTCCTGCTTCATCAGACCAAGCTAAAAAGTCCTCTTGTGTCATCTTCTTATTGCGGGTGCGCGAATTAAGTCTGCGATACGCTTTTTTATAAACATCCCAAACAGGATTTTCAGCGACTTTCTTCTCGTATCGCAACATTGCGCCAATTTCATTACAACGGCGTTCTGTATCAGCAAAAATACGATTGCAATACTCAGCATCCACCCGTCGCATGGGGATAAAAAAGCGTTCGCAATTCTTACATTTCTTAATATAAATATCATGCTCAATCATTTTTATAAACTCGAAGCGAAATAAATCCTCGACACCATTTATTTCATATAATTGTTGAACTTCCTGTGTAGCTGTGCGCCCGTAAAATGTGCGAAACGACCTTTCAAGATAGTAATAATGCCCACCAAACTTGTGCATATGGTATTCGTCCAAAATATCAATATAATCAATAGAGCGTCCATCAGGCACTTTAATTTCCTTACGGTAATGAAGTAGAATCTCTAAGTCATGGATAATAAATTTTTGAAACTTGCATAAATGGTCATGCAAAACGGCAATGGCATCCTTGACGGCTCGAAAAAGCCGTTTTTCTTTGTCTAAAAAATAGGCTACATCCACGTAAGTGGAATTGGATTTAGGCCACTCGAAATTTAATGCCCAACTTAACTTAGCCTCCGCATTGGGTATTTGCCTTTCAAGCGCAACTATAGCCTGTTTGGGTGATTCAATAAAGGCATAGATAAAATCTAAGAGGGTCTGACCATACAAATAAACATATTGCTCATGCTGTTGTAATTCACTCATAGATTCTTTCAATGCGGCGATAAATTCAGGTTGCTTTGCGGCGACATGAGCGTGTTCGCTGTCAAAGGCTTCTGCTATTGCAGAAAAAGCGTCAAGAAACATATCAGGTTCATAACACACAAAATTAAGAAGCGGTTTTCCTAGCTCGTAGGCTATGCCCCCGATGTTGGAAAAACTGCTTTTTTCGTTGTAAAAATGGATGTTTCCGTCCTTTATATAGACACTTGCGACCATTTTGTTCACCCCTGTTAAGCGAAAATAAGTATATACCATTTAGGCGAATATCTATCAGTATTGCTATTATTGTACTTTAGCCTTGATTTTATGTCAAGTATATACGATAATTATTTTAGCGACAATGATATAGATTTTGTATTATTGCCGTCAACTGAATAGCCGCACATGCGGCACATGTTCACATCGCCCGGGCCAATCGGGAGGCGATTCAGAAAGTATCCCGACACTAAATCTGTGGCTTTGGCATCCGCAGACCGCAAGTGGCGTTGCGGCAAGTCAAAATTAATCACAGAAACATCAAAATTATTTTATGAAGGGAGTCGGTGGTATGAATACGAAAAAAATCCAACGTGAAAAGGTAAATTCGCCGCTGGAACCGTACCGTTTTACGAAACGCATCGGCTCCACGGTTTTCAAAGTCAATGTTAGCTTCAAGCAAGACGCAAAAGAAACAATGGACGAAAAAATTATGCGTCTTATGCGTAATGATGTGCAATTAGGAAAGGTGGTCTGATTGTGAAATTGAATATGGATTGGGAATGGCGAGAAATCGCCGTTCCCACAAATTTTGCAAAACTTCTGCAAATGCAGTCCGTTTGTGGTAAAATGAAATTGCCACAAGCGGAAACGCTGCCGGAAAGGGGTTCATTATGAACAACAATATCTGGCAACCGCTCTGCGACAAGAGTATTACAACGCAGTATGACATTTTATATTGCAGGCTCTCCCGCGATGACGGGTTAGACGATAAGGAGAGCGATTCCATATCCCACCAACGAGAAATCCTAGCCGATTACGCAGCAAAGAATGGTTTTGACCATCCGATTTGTGTGGTGGACGATGGATTCACAGGCACGAATTTCCAAAGACCCGGTTGGCAACTCGTTTTACAAGAGATTGAAAACGGCAACGTCCGTTCGATAATCTGTAAGAATAAAGACCGTTTCGGCAGGGATTACTTGCGCGTCGGCTTATATAGGGAGATGTTCAAGGAATCGAACATTCGTTTCGTTGCAATAGGTGATGGCGTAGACAATATCCGTGACGATGACGATTTTGCGCCGTTCCGCGATATTATCGCTGAATTTTTTGCAAGAGATACAAGCAGAAAAATTAAGGCAGTTTTGCATAACAAAGGGCGAAGTGGAAAGCCACTAACCAACCAAGCAATCTATGGCTACCGTAAAGACCCAAACGACCGCAACAAATGGCTTGTAGACGAAACAGCCGCCCCGATTGTTAAGCGAATCTTTCATATGACAATCGAAGGAAAAGGGCCGTTTCAGATTGCACGGACATTTTGTGACGAGAAGATTATACGCCCATCATGCCATGTTGCACGGTTAAGTGGTTGCGTCACCGCAAAATCTGAACAAAGCCCATACGGTTGGACGGATGCAACGATTACGCAGATTATCCGTCGCCCTGAATATATGGGTCACGTCGTCAATTTCAGAACCTACAAGACCTCTTTTAAGACGAAAAAATACAAGCTGAACCCGCCCGAAAAATGGGAAATCTTCGAGAACGTACATGAAGCGATTATTTCCCCCGGTGAATGGGAAACAGCGCAAAAATGCCGAACAGTTATACGCCGTAAAAACAAGAGTGGAGAAGTTAATCCGCTAACAGGACTTGTTTACTGCGGCACATGTGGAAGTCGTATGTACAATCATCGTGGTACACGCTACAGCGAAACCCGCCCATCACAAAATAGCTACTGTTGCACCAAGTACAGCAAATATCCGCCAGAGTGTACTCGTCATAATATCTCTGTGAAGTCCCTGCGGGAACTTGTACTAGATGCAATAAAAAATGTTAGTAGCTATGCAAGTGAGCATGAAGCGGAGTTTGTTGAAAAACTTCGTGAGGATGCACAAATAAAACAAGACGAGCAAGCAAAATCCCAAAAGAAACAGCTTTTTGCGGACAAACGCCGTGTTGCAGAACTCGATAAGCTAATACAGCAAATTTATGAGGACAAGGTTTCAAAATCCTTGTCGGAAAAGCGATTTGCAGTATTATCGGCGCAATATGAATCTGAGCAAGAATCTGTTGAGGCTCGCATAGCCGAAATAGAAAAGGAGCTTGCGCAATTCACAGAAGATGGGGCTAAAGCTGATAAATTTATTGCACTTGTCCGTAAATACACCACTTTTGAGGAACTCACAAACGCCATGCTAACGGAGTTTGTGGACAAAATAGTGGTGCATGAAGCAGAACGACAGCGAGGGCAACGCAATCAGAAAGTAGACATCTACCTAAGTTTTATCGGGCAGTTTACCCCGCCGGGTTGTGAGCAGGTATTCCCCGAATACCAATCGCCGCAGGACAAGCGCAGGGAGTATCATCGGGAATATTACCAACGCAATAAAGAAGCAATCTCTGCCAAAACCACGAAGCGTTATTATGCGAAAAAATCAGAACGCCCCGACCCTCCTGTAAAATCGGCAGAAGAACTTGCCGCAGAGGAAGAATTGCGGGTTGAACGCCGCAAGGCGTATCAACGTGAGTATCAGCGCGAATGGCGAAAAAAACAGCAAGCTAAAAATCTCCATCTTGAACAGGTGGCGCAAGCGTAATAATTATAACTGCATAAGCAATCAATTTTCCTCGGACATTAGCGTTCGGGGATTTTTTGTTGCAAAAAAATCGAAGGGAGAAATTCAAATGAGCGAAAATAAAATTAGCGACAAGACCCCAAATGATACCACCCCAAAAGAGTTTAGCATCATAGACGGAAATACTCTTATGGCGCAGGAATATGAATCGTTGGGGTTTTCTGTCGAAAAAATTCTGCCACATGGAATATTCATCTTGGCGGGTAGTGGCAAAATCGGAAAGTCGTGGTTGGCTCTTGATATGGCGGTTAGCGTTGCAACAGGTGGCAGTTTATGGGATTTTGGCACAGGGGGAGGCACTGTGCTGTATCTCGCGCTGGAGGACAATTACCCACGCCTGCAAGACCGTTTAATTACAATCGACGCGAAAAATAAGGACATATCAAAGCTAAAACTCACAACAGCTTCATGCGGAATAAAAAGCGGGTTGTTTGAACAGGCCAATAGCTTTTTCATCCAAAACCCCGACACGAAGCTGATTATCATTGATACGATGGAGAAAATTCGCGACACCCAAATGAGCGGCAACATTTATTCCCATGACTACCGTGACATGACGCTTTTGCGTGAATTAACAAAGGACAACAAGCTAACAGTTTTGTTAATCCACCACACAAGAAAATTATCCGATGATGACCCGCTTAACACTTTGTCGGGGAGCATGGGTTTAGTGGGCGCGTCCGATGGTGTGTTTGTTCTCGAAAAAGAAAAGCGCACAGGCACTAAGGCGAAGCTGACCATTGCCAACCGTGACACGCAGGGGTTTTGCTTCATGTTAGAACTTGCTACCGAAACTTGCAAATGGCAATTTCTTGGTAACGAAGGTGATTTGCCTCCCGAAATCGAAACAATTATAGAAGAAAAAGACGAATGGCTGTATATGCTAATTGATGATTTTTTGGAAGATGACTGGCGTGGCACATGTCGTTTTTTTCCGACAGAAGGGGCAAATATACTCAATGCGAACTTGTTTTTGACGATTGCGCACCTTTTTGAAAAACTCTTGATGGGCATTACTTCAAATATCTTTTCCATTACCCCCTTGACAATGTTTCTCCGAGAATAGTTTTTCGACACTAATTCATTTTGACGATAATGTTGAGCCATTGCTTTATTTTATATAAAAATACTGTTCAAAATAGGCATTGGATGCGTTATTTCCACCCCTCACAGCACACATCCTATGACGAGTTTGCGAAGCTAATCCCCTTTTTGCCGATGGCGCAAGAGATTATTCAAAACCTTACGCTTTTGTGATTGCTATCGGAGTGTCCGATTCTTGACAAAGGATACCCCAAGGCGTAGAATCGTGTAGAAATCAAATATTTCGGCGAAAGCTGGAAAGGAAGATAGAGGTATGGATTTTGAGTATTTTTTTGCAATCGGCGTAGTGGGTGCTATTGTTGCACTGATTTTTGCCTTTATGCAAAGCAGAAAGGTAATGGGCTTTAGCGAGGGTAACGAAAAAATGAAAAAACTCGCCGCGGCCATACGTGAGGGCGCGGGAGCGTATCTCAAACGCCAGTTTAGAGTAGTCGCAGTGATTTATGTAATTATTGTTGTGGCTCTTGTAGTGTTGGCTGTTTTGGGTCATGCTTCTCCGTTTATACCGTTTGCATTTCTTTCAGGCGGTATTTTTTCACAGCTTTCGGCTTTCATTGGTATGAAGATTGCTACACGCGCTAACGTGCGTACCGCACAGGCCGCAAGCGACAGCCTCAACCAAGGGCTGAAGGTTGCTTTTGCCAGTGGCTCGGTTTTGAGCTTTACGGTTGTAGGGCTTTCTATACTGGACGTTAGCATTTGGTTTTTGCTTCTGCGCTTTGTATTTAATCTTCATCCTACACAAATCGCCGAAAACATGGTTATGTTTGGCGTTGGTGTTGCCGTATTCGCGCTGTTTGCGCGTGTTGGCGGAGGTATATTTACTAAAGCCGCAGACGTTGGCGCAGACCTGGTGGGTAAAGTAGAAGCAGGGATTCCCGAAGATGACCCACGCAACCCCGCCACCATCGCTGACAACGTAGGTGACAACGTAGGTGACGTGGCAGGTATGGGCGCAGACCTCTACGAGTCTTACATCAAATCCATGCACGCAGGTATGGCTCTCGGTTATGCCGCGTTCTATTATACAGAGACAAATATGACCATGGCGGCTATGTTCCTGCCGATTGCATTGGCTGTGGTTGGTATGATTGCTTCTCTCATCGGTACCTTCCTTATCCGTACAAAAGAAAACGCTTCCCAAGCACAGTTGCTTACTACACTTCGCACAGGTACCTACACAGCCGCAGGGCTTGCTGTAGTTGCTTTCGCGCCTGTTACGATGTTTATCATGCAGGGCATGGAGCGTAGTTGGGTCGGCTTGTATGTTTCGATTGTCGCGGGTGTGGCCGCAGGTGTGGCGATTGCTTACTTTACAGAATATTTTACATCCACACATTACAAACCGACAAAAGACCTCGCAAAAGCCTCTGAAACAGGTGCGGCGACTCTCATCATAGCGGGTATTTCTTTGGGAATGAAATCCACGGTACCCTCGGTTGTTATAGTTGTAATCGCGATTATCGCAAGCTTTATCGCCGCAGGCGGTACGATGGATACAAATGCCGCCACATATTCTATTGACTTTGCATACGGTCTGTATGGCATCGGCCTTGCCGCTGTAGGTATGCTGTCTACACTGGGTATTACCCTTGCAACCGACGCATACGGTCCCGTAGCCGACAACGCAGGCGGAATAGCAGAAATGAGCCACATGCCATCAGAGGTACGCGAGCGTACGGACGCTCTCGACGCTTTGGGCAACACAACAGCCGCGACAGGCAAAGGTTTTGCCATCGGCTCTGCGGCACTCACATCACTTGCACTGCTTGTATCATATATCAAAATCGCATCACGCCACGTTGCAATCCACAACGGCTACGCAACAGAAGCCGCTGATGGCTCTGTAACAATCCACGCAAACTTCCCGGGTCTCGACCTCTCACTCGACAACCCAAGCGTACTCGTAGGAGTCCTTCTCGGTGCGATGCTGGTATTTGTATTTAGTGCGATGACGATGAGTGCGGTACAACGCGCCGCACAGTCCATTGTAATGGAAGTACGTCGCCAGTTCCGCGAAATCAAAGGCATCATGGAAGAAAAAGCTGACCCGGACTATGCGGCTTGCGTAGACCTATGTACACGCGGCGCACTTAAAGAAATGGTAGTACCCACACTCACCGCCGTAATCTTGCCTGTGATTACAGGGATTATCTTTGGCGTAGAAGGTGTAGTAGGCTTTATTGCCGGCGCAACAGTTGTAGGTTTTGCTGTAGCCGTATTCATGAACAACGCAGGCGGCGCATGGGATAATGCCAAAAAATATATCGAAAGCGGAGAACATGGCGGCAAAGGTAGTGACTGCCACAAAGCGGCCGTCATCGGTGACACCGTAGGCGACCCCTTCAAAGATACTTCCGGTCCGTCTATTAACACTATGTTTAAACTTGTTTCTACCGTTTCGATTACGATTGTAAGTGTTATCGCAGCATATTCTATTTTTTAACAATAAGATTAACAAAAAAACTGACATCGCTTTTAACGCGGTGTCAGTTTTTTTGTATCCCGGTTTACTACAGACTTCAAAACAAATTGTGGAATAATCGAAATCTCACGCACCGATGTATTTGTTATCCCCAATGGTTAAACTTCCGTGAACTTTTCGCTCTAGTAGAAGAGTTCTTGAACCTATCTCATGCCTGGATTGCTTCGCCCATCACTGCACCTCCGTTTCGAGATAATTCTTCTAATTCTTCTTCAGTTTCGGCGTTAAATAACGCAAGCCACAAGTCTTTTTCGCTGTTGGCGTTGATTGTTTCAACTTCCGGCATTTTCGGGAGTTCAAAGAAATGCATTACATAGCTTCAAAATTGTTTCAACCGTTGGCACACAATGATTGTTTTCAAGGTTGGAAATTTGGTTTTCGCTTATCTCTGTCAGATTAGCAACGGCTTCCTGTGTCATTCTTAAATCTTTTCTTCGTTTGGATATTTGCTCTCCAATATTGTAATTCATTCGTTCACCCCCTCTGCATTCCAGGGGAAGCCCAAATGAATTGCAATGCTTTACATTTAGGGTAAGGCTATGCTGTATTTGGGGTGTGTTTATCCATCATGTTAAAACTGGCGCGGAACAGACTAGCCGTTCCTACGCCAGTAGAGTTTTTGTGTTGCACGATTGGTTTTTAATAATCCTCTTTCGTCAACAGCAATACAAACTCGCGGATAAGTTTTTGCTGTTTTTCTGTACACAGCAATGACTTTTCCGTAATATCGGCAACAATTCGGTTCTCTGCGCTTTTTCCTTGTTCTGTACCCAATAAAAATAATCGGGCGTGACCTTTAAGGCTTTACTTAGTTTCAAAATGGTTTCAACCGTTGGCACGCAATGATTGTTTTCAAGATTGGAAATTTGATTTTCGCTTATTTCTGTCAGATTGGCAACGGTTTCCTGTGTCATTCTTAAATCTTTTCTTCGTTTGGCTATTTGCTTCCCGATACTGTGATTCATTCGCTCACCCCTTTGTATTCTAGGGAAAGCCCATACTAATTATAATGTTTTATATTTGGGGGGAAGCTGTGTCGCATTTGGAGGTTTGTGCTTAGGAGAATGCCACGAACATTTTTACGCTAAGTTTGGGAGTGATGAAAAATGAAACTAACAGGCAAAGAAACGGAAATTATGACCGTTTTATGGAAAATCAAAAAGCCCTTAACGACTGCCGAGATTATTGAAATTACACCTAATCGGACATGGCATGAAGGCTCTATTTTTGCAATTATGAAACGTTTGACAAAAAAAGGCGCGGTGGCGTTGGACGCTTACAAGCCCACGGCGGGAAAACACGCAAGAGTATATAAACCGATTATTACAACAGAGGATTACGCAATGAAAATTATAGAAGGTATGGACGATATGGGAATAGAAATTGACGCTATTGTGCTTGCCGAGCGTCTAAGAAAATCAGCGTCACATAATCACCACACTTTCATGCGCATGAAAATCAAGGTCAGTTTTTTATTTTTGTAAACCTTCCTAACTTTTGCTACACTAAGCTCAATATTCAAAATAAGGTTTAGTGTAGCAAGTGTAGCAGTTTTATAGAGCGTTCACATTTCAGCAAGTCAAAGGCTGTATCAGCTCAAATACCTCGCCTTATCCACTTCGTCTTGGATTTCCAGTGACCTATCTCCTGCGAGATGTTCCAGATGATGGGTCAACTCATGATGCAGTACATCTTTGAGTTGTCTGCGCCAGCCGTGTTCGTTCATGTTTCCGTATACTGCGGCTATGGAGCCGTAGTATACGGTGATGTAACGACCGAGGCCGTTTGGCTCTACATTGTAGTGTCCGAGGATGTAGAGGCCATTTTTGTCGATTTTGGTTTCCGCAGTGAGTACATAGCCGCCATTGAGGCCATTAAAAATGGCCGAAGGCAGTGCATCGGCGATTTGGTCAAGGATGATTTCGGCTTCTTCGAGGGTAATTGTCATGCCCCTAGTCCTTCATCGGGTGTACCGACGAGTTCTTCTACGCTTTTGAGGCCATAGAAGAGGAGAAATTCTTCTGTTGTACCCAGCAAAATTGGACGACCGGGGATGTCCATGACGCGGCCGCGTTCTTCTACCAGGCCGTACTCCATTAGTCTGTTTACACCGTGGTCGCAGTTTACGCCGCGGATATTTTCTATGATTGAACGGGTCACGGGTTGTTTGAATGCGATGATTGCGAGGATTTCTAATAGGGTTTGGCTTAGTACTTTGCGTGGTTTGGCCTTGAGTAGTTTGGCTATGGCGGGGTAGTAGGAGGGGTTTGTGCAGAGGCGATAGCAGTCGTCAACTTCGCGTAGCTGTATGCCTGCGTTTTCTTTTTCGTATGTATCCGCCATGTCGGACAGTAAAATCCGCGTGAGTGGGATGTCTATGGCCAGTGCGTCGGCTAGTTTTGCCACGGGGACACTTTCGCCGCTGGCAAACAGAAGGGCTTCGAGCATTTTTGCGCGTTCATTTGTTAGGCCGGGCATTTCACTACCTCCACATCAGAAAATGATTTGTTTTGTGTCGCGCTGATGATTCCTCGGCGTATCATTTCTAAAATCGCAAGAAAGGTCACGACCATCTCGCGGCGGCTAACGCATTTTTGGAAAAGTGCAAGCAGACTCAAACGCCCTTTTTCTTGCAAGGTTCGTTTTATATAGGCGACTTTTTCTGTCACCGTAAATTTATCTTTTGGCATTTCGCCATAGCCGGCACGTACAGTGTCGATTTTTGCGGCGGCACGGCGCATTAGGTCGGCGAGTATTTCTTCGAGTTGTGTGAGCGGCACCATCTCGGGCGGCTCGGTATCCTCCAGCGACAACTGTATAAAAGCCTCCTTGTCGCCCTTTCCTTTGACTCTGGCACCCAGAGGTGTCATATCGCTCAACTGCGCCGCAAGCTCCTGCGCCTGCTTGTATGCCAAAAGCTGACGTGCCAATGCGTCGCGTGGGTCCTCTTCTTCCCCACCCTCATCTTTGCGCGATGGAAGAAGCAGTCTCGATTTGATTTCCAAAAGTGTTGCCGCCATCACCAAAAACTCACTTAGATTTTCCATATCCGGTGGCAGAGTGGACACTACTTCCATGTATTCTGCCGTAATCTGCGATATGGGAATATCATAAATATCAACTTCGTTTTTATGAATCAGCTTTAAGAGCAAATCCAGCGGCCCTTCAAATGCCTCTAAATGAACATCCATCTAAAAAGACACCGCCCGCTCAAAAATCCATGCAATCGGAGATATGATGCTCTCCAGCACACCAAAAATCAGCAATAAGAACATCAAAATCTGCATGGGTTTTTCATAATGATTGAGTCTCATGCTGGTATCGGGTGATACAAAAACATGCAAGATTTTATTCATGGCCATCGGGAAAACAGGAATCAAGTTAAAGACCGCCAGCCTGATATTCAAATGCCCAAACAGATACACCATTGTATTAAAATATCGCACCCATTGCACAGGCGCACCCATAAATCCAAAATTGCCGACTGCCCACTCCATCAGTGGCATCGCAATCAGATTGCCTATAAAAATCGTCAACATGCCCACCAGTAGGTTTGCAACAATAGGTGTAGTGTATGTCAACAAAATCCCCTTGCGTTTGTCCTTATAATAAAACGGTGACGTGGTAATGGGCTGTCCCCATCCCACCCTAAAGTAGAGCATCATAAAAAAGCCGATAGGCTCAAAAAACCTGAGCGGATTCATAGAAATAAACCCGTTTTTCTTGGGTGTAGGGTCGCCCAATGCCGCAGAGGTGCGTGCCTTTACCCATTCATGTATAATCGGCGCGAAAAAAGCACCGGGCAGTAGCAATAAAAAGACCACGTTATTTCTCCCTTGTTTCTGCGTTTAGTTGTTTACACAGACGTTTTATTACTGCATTGGCGCAGTTTTCTATTTCTGATGAGTTTAGGGTTTTTTCGGATGAGACTATTTTTAGGCGGATGGTTATTGATTTTTTGCCCTCGGGGATTTGTTTGCCGCGATATTCTCCTACATAAGAAACAGAGCGTATTAGCTCGCCTTTTTTGATGGAGGCTGTTATGTCCTGCCATTTTACGCCTTCGTCAAAAAGCAGAGAAATATCATAATCCGAGATGGGGAATGCAGGCAGATGAGAGAACTTGTTTTCACGCGAGGCAAGGGGTGACAGCGCGTCCAGATTTAGCTCAAACAGCAAAACTGCATGGTTTTTAATCCCGACAGCCAACGCGGCTTTTTTTGATAGTAATGCCAATGTGCCTATATTTTCCGTGCCTTTGATGGATAGCCACACTGTTTCGTCTGCCCAGTGGGGCTTTGCAACTTTGTCGTTTTGGTTGAAGGATAGGGACTCGATATGAGTGAGGCGAGGCATGGCTTCCAGCACACCCTTGGCTTTGCGGAAAAGGGCATCCACCGAGTCCGCACCACCCACAAAAGCACCTGCAATACGGCGTTGTTGTATGGGCAGAGCCTCACGCTTGTCATATTTGCTCACAAGGTCGCCCGGCAAAAACACCTGCGCAGATTCGAAGATGGCAAACTCGTTGTAGTAACGGACATTGCCGACCACGGCTTTGCATAGGTTTGGGAGGAGTGACGGACGCAGATATTTTTCGTCAGGAGCGGGGGGAGCCGACAGTGAGAAAAGATTTAACTTGTCGCCTGTGTCACCGAGTATGGCAGCTATGATGTCGTCTTTTAGCCATGGATAGGTGTATACCTCTTGCATCCCACAGCGCAGAGCCAGATATTCTCGTATATTGCGGTCGGGGTCGGTTTGGTTGATTGCATGGGAAAAGGATGTGGTAATGGGCGCGGCCTCAAAATTTTCGTAGCCATGCATACGTGCAAGCTCTTCCATGATGTCGTCGGGTATGGATATATCGCCCGTGGAACGCCAAGACGGCGCGATGGCGTGCAGATGGTCGCCTTCGAAGGAGGTTTCAAAACCAAGCAAACCCAGTGTACGTGCAATGTCGTCGTTTGGTAGTTGTTTTCCGAGCCTGCTTTCCAGCCATTTTAGCGAGACTGTGATTTTTTTACGCTCCAAAGGCTGTGGGTAGTTATCCTTGTAGCCTGTGATTTTGTTTTGGGGATATATCTCCGAGAATAGATTTAGCGAAAGCGCGAGTGCGTCATCTGCTCGTTGCGGGTCTATGGCTTTTTCATAACGTGCGGCGGCATCTGTACGTGCGTCGTAGCGTGATGCTGTGCGCCTTATGCCAATCGCGTCAAAGTTAGCAATCTCCAGTATTATTTTGTCTGTCTCGGGCAGTACGGAGTCACGTTTGCCACCCATCACACCTGCGAGGCCTACCGCGCCTTCGTCGTCAGCGATTACGAGGTCGTCTGCGGTGAGTGTGAGTTCTTGATTGTCAAGCAGGAGGAGCTTTTCGCCCTGATTGGCAGGGCGTACTGTTATATGGCCACTTATTTTGTCAGAGTCAAATGCATGTGTGGGTTGTCCGGTGGCGAGCATAACATAGTTTGTAATATCCACGATGGCATTAATCGGGCGCAGTCCTACACTCCACAGACGCGCTTGCAGGCCAAACGGTGCAGGTTTGACATTAAGCCCTTCTATTTTAAGGCCGATGTAGCGAGGTGATTTTTTTGGCTCAACGATTGTGATGTCAAGTGCGGGTGCGGATGGTGCAAAAATGGGGTCGATTGCCTTCATAGGCACACCATAAAACGCTGACAACTCACGCGCAATCCCATAATGTCCCCAGAGGTCGGGGCGGTTGGTGAGTGATTTATTATCCACTTCTAATATAACATCATCCAAACCCAGTGCAGTTGCTATATTTGTACCCGCGGTTGCGGTGGTAAAATCAGTGAGGTCTAAAATCGTGGCCTCGCCGTCAGCGTCATTATATGGAAACAGCTCAAAAAGCCCAATCTCTGATGAAGCACAAATCATGCCAAAGCTCTCTACGCCACGCACCTTAGATTTTTTGATTTCTATGAGGTCGCCCTCACCATGCCAGCGTACCATTGCACCCGGCTGTGAAACGGCTACCTTCATGCCTTCACGCAGATTTGTCCCGCCGCATACGATTTCTTTTACCTCGCCGCCTATATCAACCTGACATAATGTGAGTTTGTCGGCATTGGGGTGCTTGTCCAGTTTTAACACAACGCCCACTGTGATTTTGTCGAACTGCGTGACAATATTATCCCATTTCTCGACTTCTACAGTTGCCATTGTTAGGTCATATGCAATTTTTTCTATACTTAGGTCTTTTGGCAGTTCTACATATTCTTTTACCCAATTCATAGAAATTTTCATCAGTCCACACTCCTATCTAAATTGTTCCAAAAATCTTAAATCGCCGCTACGCAGCAGTCTTACATCATCTATGCCGTATCTCATCATGACAAGGCGGTCCAGCCCTATGTTTACATAAAATCCCGTAAAATCAGCAGGGTCAAGAGATGCTGCACGCAGGACATTTGGATGTGGTGAGCCACCGGGCATTACCTCTATCCAGCCCACCTGTTTGCATACGGAACATCCCTTTTGGTCACAGACCAGACATCCCATATCAATTTCGAAGCCCGGCTCCACAAATGGGAAAAAGCCCACACGCATACGGATGGGTACGTCGCGGCCAAACACTTTGGACAGTATTGTTTTTATCATTATCATGCCCGAGGCAAACTTAAAATCATGGTCAACGATGAGTGCTTCGTATTGGAAGAAGGCACGCTCGTGGCGTGCGTCTGTGGCTTCGTTTCGGTAGGCGCGTCCGGGATATACAAAGCGGTATGGTGGCTTGTGGGTTTGCATGTAGCGCACACTTGCACCTGTGAGATGTGGACGCAGACATAGGCGACGACCGCCGCTCTCTGCATCATGGCCTGCGAGCCAGTATGTGTCCATGCTTTCGCGGGCGGGATGCTCTGCGGGGAAGTTTAGATTATCGAAGCAGTAGAGTTCGCTGGATATGTCATCTTCTTGGAATATTTCGAAACCCATTGAGCGGAATGCGTCGTTTAGGTCATAGCACATTTGTGTGATGGGATGCAG
This sequence comes from Defluviitaleaceae bacterium, assembly GCA_009786925.1. Classification (GTDB taxonomy): domain Bacteria; phylum Bacillota; class Clostridia; order Lachnospirales; family WQUN01; genus WQVC01. The sequence goes on from WRGY01000117.1 coordinate 16,908, forward strand.
TCCGCCCATCGGCGGCAATATGCCCGGCACGGTAAAATCAAAGTCGGGCGAAATCTCCGAGGCTTTAAGTTGAATTTCTTCTGTGCGGGAGTCGATGAGGGCTGATAGCTGTTGTTTTATTTGATTGGCGGCTTTTCCGATTTCGGGGCGGATGGCAGGGTCTAGCTTTGGCACCTGTTTTAGGATTTCTGTTATTTCGCCCGTTTTGCCGATTAGGGCAGATTTTATTTCTTGCAAAGCGGCGAGATTTGCGACTGCCGCGATTTTTTCCGTTCCGTTTTTCAAAATTGCATCGAGTTTTTCTTTCATAAAAAATCACCTCCCTTCCATTATACGCTAAAAATTTTTTTTTTACAAAAAAAGTCTTGACATTTGAATTCATTCTATATGATAATCAATCTCAATAAGAGGGAGCGCGAAAAACAGCGCGCATGTCGCGCAAAAGTCAGCGCGACTTAGAAAAGGGGATATGAAAATGAAAAAATTCATCTGCACAATCTGCGGCTATTGCCACGAGGGCGACGCAGCACCGCAAAAATGCCCGCAATGCCAAGTGCCTGCCGACAAGTTTAAAGAAGCAAGCGGCGGAGGACTTCAATATGCGGACGAGCATCGTATAGGCGTGGCAAAAGATGTTGACAAAGACATAGTCGAAGGACTGCGCCAAAACTTTATAGGCGAATGCACAGAGGTTGGTATGTATCTTGCAATGAGTCGTCAGGCCGACCGCGAGGGCTTCCCCGAGGTAGCAGAGGCATACAAGCGTATTGCATTCGAAGAAGCAGAACATGCCGCAAAATTTGCAGAGCTCTTGGGCGAAGTCGTTGACGACTCTACCAAGAAAAACCTTGAAAAACGTGTGCTTGCAGAGCATGGCGCAACCCAAGGCAAGCTTGACCTCGCTCGCAAAGCAAAAGAGCAAAACCTGGATGCCATCCATGACACAGTACATGAGATGTGCAAGGACGAAGCGCGCCACGGCAAAGCATTCCAAGGACTGCTCGACCGCTATTTTGGCTAAACTATGGACGCGCTGTATAAAATCAGCTACGGTCTGTACGTAGCCTCCGCTCACGAAAACGGCAGAGACAATGCTTGTATAATAGACGCTTTTATGCAGGTGACAAATGTCGCACCGATTATATGTACGGCAAATATAAACAAAGACAATGCAACCCACGACATGATTAAAAATACAAAGAAATTTAATATCTCGGTGCTTACAGCCTCCGCCCCTTTCGAAGATATTTTTAGTCGATTTGGCTTCCAATCAGGGCGGGATGTGGATAAATTTGACGGCTTCCACTCCACCCGCCGCAGCAAAAACGGCCTCTTGTATCTCACAGACCACACAAACGCCTGCATGTCTTTTGACGTGACAGGCGTGGTGGACTTTGGCACGCATACGATGTTTTCGGCCGTCCTTACCGACTCGGCAGTGCTTAGTGACGCAGATAGTGTCACTTATAGCTATTACCAAAAAAATATAAAGCCCTTGCCACAGGACGGCGGCTTTGTATGCGATATATGTGGTTATGTATATAGGGATGCGGAGCTTCCCGCGGATTATATCTGCCCGCTTTGTAAGGCTTCGGCCACCAATTTTTCACAACAAAAGGGTGATTAGGATGAGAAACACTATCCAAAAAAAGCTCGTCTATGCCGCCGTCTGCGACCTAAACATGCACGCCACCGCAGAGCAGGTATTTTCTCATGTCACCCTAACCCACCCTACGGTCAGCAAAGCCACGATATATCGCAACCTGCACCAGCTTACCGAAACAGGCGAACTCATAAATATAGGTACATTCCATGGCGCGGCGCATTATGACCATAACTGCCACAAGCATCATCATTTTGTCTGCGAAAAATGCCGCTGCGTACATGATGTGCAGGGCGATTATTCAAACGCCGTACTCCAAAGCCTAAACCCTTCTACAGAGTTTGACATAACAGACTGCAATGTGACCTTTACGGGAATATGCAAAACATGCGAAAAATCAACCCTGGACAGGAGTGATGCAAGAGGATGAATCTCCTACTGGTGGACGGCGACTCAGAAAACATAAAAAACTTTAGGGCGCATATACGCGGGGCTTTTCCGCAAATCCGCATTGTTGGGCATTTTTCTGACTTGGCGGGCAATATGCAAAAGGCAGTGAGAGATTTGAAGCCCGATGTGGTGCTGTCGGATATACGTTTTTTTGGCGGGCTTCATTTTGTTAGGTTTAAGGAATTGCGTGACGAGTTTCCGGAAATTAAATTTATCATGTACGGCACATACAACGAGTCCGATTATATGAAACGCGGGCGGGATTTTGGTGTGCTTGATTTTATGTACAGACCCGTAAAACCCGGCGACCTAAACCGCTGCCTGGATTTTGCACTTACCAGCCACAAAAAGGCGCAGGAGACGCGGCGTGTAGCAAAGGATATGGAAAGCGAGTATCAAAAAAAGATTTCTCACTACGAAGAAATCTTTTTGCGCTCACTGTTAGAGGGCGATGTGGCACGCGAAAGCGAAATCAGAGATGGATTTACGTATTTTGGTTTGCCGTTTACCATGGATTTTTCTGTTTTTATCGTGCGGATTGACCACTACAAGCGTGTGGTTGCAGAGCTTAATGAGATGGAAAAACATATGCGGATTACCAGTGTCCTGTCTGTGGTGCGCGGGATTTTGCGTGATTTCAAAGCAAAACCGTTTATCCGTGCATTCCACGAAATCCCTATTATCATAAATGCAAACCAGACAGTGGAAGATAAGGTGCTGCTCGGCGACCGCATGAAACATGCGATTCTTGAGCGTACCGGGGCGCGTTGTACGATTGGGATAGGGCGTACTTATTCTACGCCTATGGAGATTTCGATTTCTGCGCGAGAAGCGGATGCGGCGTTTGGATATAGATACCGTATGGGCTATCACGCGGTTATTCCCATAGAATTTGTCGAGCCGGATAATAATATCACCTTCCGCTATCCCCACGCGAGGGAGAGGCGGCTGGTATACTCCGCCGTAGTGGGCGACTATGAATACAGCAAGGGGCTACTCTCCGAGCTGTTTAATGCTCTCGCACAGTCAGGTCCTATGCCGGAACATCTCGTAGCAAAGATTGTAATGACCATTGTTTTTAGGATTAGCAGATATATCAGTGAACAAAACTTGCCGTTTGCGGGTGAGGTTGCGCGGTATTTCCCTACAGGTGATATTTTGCGGCTGACCACCATAGATGACGGCTATACATTTTTGGATAAGGCTCTGCGTGAGTTTTGCATGTTTATCGGCAAATTTCATACAAAAGACTCCTTGCGTCTGCATCTTTCGGCAAAACAGCATGTGCAAAAGCATTATTACGAGACATTTTCTATTGCAAAAATCGCAGTCAAACTCGGCACGACACCCGAGACACTCAACAAAGTCTTTATGGAGCGCGAAAAGGTCATGCTTTTTGACTATGTCATGTGGGTAAGGGTGCAGGAGGCGCAAAAGCAACTGACAGAGAGTGCGACAGAAGAGGACATCATAGCCGTGCAGGTGGGCTTTGACGATGTGCGGTACTTCCGTTCAATCTTTAAAAAATATGTAGGCGAAACGCCCGCAGAGTATCGAGCAAGGTCGCAAGGCTAAAACGGAAAGGGGCTTATTTATGATTAAAAATCCGATTTTGAAGGGCTTTAATCCCGACCCGAGCATTTGCAGGGTCAATCAAGACTACTACATCGCGACATCTACATTTGAGTGGTTTCCGGGTGTGCAAATCCATCATTCTAAAGACTTAAAAAACTGGCGGCTGGTCAAAAGACCTCTGGACAGGGTGAGCCAGCTGGACATGAAGGGCAATCCAAACTCAGGTGGGGTATGGGCTCCATGTTTGAGTTACCATGATAACAAGTTTTGGCTGATTTATTCGGATATAAAAGTAGTGTCGGGAGCATGGAAGGATGGCCACAATTATCTGACCACCTGTGACACGATTGATGGTGAGTGGAGCGACCCCATATATCTAAACAGCTCCGGTTTTGACCCTTCGTTATTCCATGACGATGACGGCAAAAAATATTATACAAATATGGTCTGGGACAATAGAGTCAACAACCACAGTTTTTATGGCATAACGATGCAAGAGTATGACAGCAAACAAAAAAAGCTCGTGGGCAAACCGCAGATTATCTTTAAGGGGACAGAGTATCAGTTAACAGAAGCCCCTCATATATACAAAATCAACGGCTACTACTATCTCCTTGTGGCAGAAGGTGGGACTACCTACGCACATGTGGCCAGTTTGGCAAGGAGCAAGCAAATCAACGGCCCCTATGAAATACACCCCGACAATCCATTACTCACTGCAAAATATTCGCCAAAAAATCCACTGCAAAAAGCAGGACATGCATCCATCGTACACACTCATACAGATGAGTGGTATTCGGTCTGTTTGGTAGGCAGACCGATAAAAGGTGACGGAAAATCAGGCATCGTAGACGGACGTAACGAAGATATTGACAGGGAATTGATGAACAGGGGCTACTGTCCGCTTGGGCGGGAAACGGCGATTCAAAAGTTGGAATGGAAAGATGGCTGGCCATATGCAGTAGGAGGCAAAGCCCCGACAGAAAATACAGAACCACCAAACATGCCCGAGGTAAAATGGGAAACAGCAGTTGCAAAAGACGATTTTGACAGTGAGGAGCTAAACATTAATTTCCAGAGTCTAAGGATTCCGCTCTCCGGAGATATTCTTAGCTTAAAAGAAAGAAAGGGGCATCTGCGCTTATATGGGCGTGAGTCACTGACATCACATTTTACACAAGCATTTGTTGCAAGGCGGTGGCAGAGTTTTAACTTTAATGCCGAAACAAAAGTCGAGTTTGACCCGACGAGTTTTCAGCAAAATGCGGGGCTGACATGTTTTTACAACACATTAAACTGGACATCTGCACATGTCACATGGCATGAGGAAAAAGGCAAGGTGCTGGACATTATGACTGCCGAAAACGGCGTATTTGCCCAGCCCATAGCAGGTAACGAAATAGTCATACCCAAAAACGCCGATGCCGTGTATATCAGAGCCGAAATCAGAACAGAAAAATACAGCTATTTTTACTCCTTTGACGGAAACAGCTGGACAGAAATCCCTGTAAAATTGGATGCATATAAACTCTCCGATGATTTTATATCGGGAGGCGGCTTTTTTACGGGTGCATTTGTAGGGATGTATTGTCAGGATTTGGTGGGATGCAATCTACATGCGGATTTTGACTACTTTATGTACGAAGAGCTTTAGGGGCGCGCCCTCTAAAAAAACTCTTCATGCCACAGGGCAAACATAAATATTGTCCAGATTTTCCTCGCATTATCCTCTTTGCCGTTTTTGTGGCGAGTGAGTAATGCGAGGATTTTTTCTATGTTAAAGTATTCTGACATAAAGTCTTGTTGGAAGGCTTTTTGCACAATACTATAGTATTTTTCTTCGCGTAGCCAGTGGCGGGTGGGTACAGGAAAACCCAGTCGCTTTTTTTCGCGTTTATCGCGGAAGTTGCGTTTTGCGGCGCGGCGCAGGGCATATTTCCCGTTGATTTTATTCATGCGGTAGCGGGTTGGGATTTTTGCGGCTACGGCAAACACTTCTTTGTCGAGGAATGGTACGCGGGACTCCAGTGAGTTTGCCATCGACATTTTGTCGGCCTTCAAAAGAATATCTCCGACCAGCCACAGATGTATGTCGAGATACTGCATCTTTGTGATGTCGTCGGCATGGGCAACCTGTGCATAGTATGGCGCGGTGATGTCCCATGTGGTATGTGTTTTTAGCGGAGAAGCGAGGATTTCGGCTCGTTCGGCCTCGGAGAAGATATTCGCGTTGCCGATAAATCGTTCTTCTATGGTCTTTGATGCACGTATAAAATAATTTTTCCCCTTAAACGCAAAGGGGATTTTTTTTGCCAAGAAGCCAAGTGCGCGGCGCACAGGCATAGGCAGTTTCATCATCGGTGCCAGTGACAGTGGCTCGTGATATATGCCGTATCCACCAAAAAGCTCATCAGCCCCCTCCCCCGACAGCACTCCCTTTACATGCTCTCGTGCAAGCTTGCACACAAAATATAATGCAATCGCCGCAGGGTCGGCCAGAGGCTCGTCCATATGATACTGGATAGTAGGCATTGCTTCCCAAAACTCGTCGGTGGAGATGATTTTGCTTATATTTTCTACGCCCTTTTCGGCAGAGAGATTTTTTGCATGTTCTATTTCACTAAAACCGTCGTAGTCAAAGCCCACGGTAAAGGTCTTTTCCACCTTATCCGCCACAGCCGCTACATAGCTGCTGTCCACTCCACCCGACAACAGCGAGCCAATCACAACATCCGCACGCTGATGATACTCTACAGAGTTTTTTACAATGCTGTCGATTTGTTCCTCGATTTCTTCTATAGAAAGATTTTCGTCGGGTCTAAACTCCGCTTGCCAATATCTTTCAATCGAAAGCTTTCCGTCACGATACCGCATAAAATGTGCGGCAGGCAATTTATATATTCCCCTAAAAAATGTCTCGTCAAGTACAGAGTATTGGAAAGAAAGATAACTCTCAAGCGCGGTCTTGTTGACTTCCTTTACAAATCCCGGATAATCCAAAAACGCCTTGATTTCTGACGCAAACAACAGCTCTCCATCTGCAATCCCGTAGTATAGCGGCTTGATTCCAAAAAAATCACGCGCCGCAAAGAGTTCTCCCGTCTCATGGTTGTATATAACAAACGCAAACATCCCACGTAGAGACACCATCATTTTTTCGCCGTATTCTTCAAAGAGATGCAGTAATACCTCTGTGTCAGATGTCGTTTTAAATGTGCGCCCCATCTTCTCCAGGTCATCACGCAGCTCTCGGTGATTATAAATTTCTCCGTTAAAGACAATCGTAAGCCGACCGTCGGCACTGTTCATAGGTTGTCCGCCATGCTCCAAATCAAAAAAAGACAGCCGCCTAAAGCCCAGCGACACAGCCCCCGTAACGTGAAAACCCACGCCATCAGGTCCGCGATGTGCCAGACGCTCTGTCATCTTTTTTATTATATCTTCGTCACCGTATTTGCTACCCGTAAATCCGCAAAACCCGCACATTTTAGCCTCACCTTTTTACATTATTTCCATTCTTATCCCTTACTAGCCCCGCCCACGATGCCTTCTACATAAAATCTTTGCGTAAGCAAAAACAGCGTCATCAGCGGAATAGCCACAATCACCGCACCCGCACAAAACTGTGTAAAATACGCACTCACAGTCTCGCGCTCTATCATCTGTCGTAGCCCTACCGCTACAGTAAAGCGTTCTTGGTTGCCGCGCATCAATATGGACGAGAGCATAAAATCACCCCATGGCGCGATAAACGAGATAATCAGGGTATAAGTAATAATCGGACGCGAAATCGGGAGTGTAATCTTCCAGAATATATCGTTTTTTGACGCGCCGTCTATGGTTGCGGCTTCGTCTATGGAGCGTGGAATCGTATCAAAAAAGCCCTTTGCGATTAGGAATCCCGTCGCCGCACCTGCCGAATACACCAATGTAAGCCCTACCAAAGACTGTGTCAGCCCGATGAGATTAAGCACATGGAATATGGCGACCAATGCCATAACCCCGGGGAACATCCCGATAATGAGCAGTAGATTCATATATGCGCGGCGCATGGTAAATCGCAAACGCGAAAACACATAACTCACCATCAGCACCAAAACAGAAGTAATCAGGCATGAGGCAATAGCCACACGCAATGTATTCCAAAACCAAAGCGGAAAATTAAAAAGATGTGTATCGGTAAACAGATTGATATAATTTTGAAAAGTAAAGCCACGCGGTATTACATATGAAACAAATGCACCAGGCTCCTCTCGGAAGGAGTGCATAACAAGCCACGCAATGGGCAAAAGCCAAACTATGCTAAGGATTGCAAGGAAAACATGCGAAAAAACAAGCCCCACCTTTTTTCTCACGAAAACTCCTCCTCTCTTTTGCGCGACGCAAGCAGATTAAACGAAATCAAACTAAACGTAGCCACGACGATAAACACAAGGATTCCAATCGTCGCCGCCAGTCGGAAGTCCTGCTCATTGACCGCAAGACTGTATAACCAAGTAATCAACAAATCCGTCCGACCGGCCTGATAAAGCTCCAATGTAAGCGGCTGTCCCGCCGTAGTCAGCCAAATTACATTAAAGTTATTGAGATTGCCCACAAACTGCGAAATCAAATACGGTGTCGTAATAAAAAGCATATATGGCAATGTAATTTTTCTAAATGTCATAATCGGCCCCGCGCCATCGAGTTTTGCACTTTCGTATAACTCTTCGGGGATATTCATCAAAATACCCGTGGTGATGAGCAGGGTAAACGGAATCCCCACCCATAGGTTTGCGAGCAGTACGGTAGTCCTTGCGTGCGTCCCCCAAAACCGTATAGGCTCGTCTATCCATCCCAGATAGTTCATCAAAATAACATTGACCGTGCCGTTATCATTCAAAAGCTGTCGCAAAACAAGCAATGACACAAACTGCGGTACCGCAATCGTTACCACAAAAAACGAACGCCACATAGCTTTAAATCGTATTCCCTTTTTGTTGATAAACAAAGCCAAAGCCATGCCGCCTATATAATTGCTAAACGTAGCAATCACAGCCCAAGTAAGAGTCCAACGCAAAATAGAAAAAAATGTATTGGAAAGTCGAGGATTGGCATATGTGATTTCTCTAAAATTATCCAGCCCGACCCATGTAAAAAGCCGCCCCGGAGGCTGGTTCATCCTGTCGAAATTTGTAAACGCCATCAAAATCATAAAAATAAGCGGTATGACAGTAAACAAAACCAATCCAATCGTCGGCAATGTTAACAAAACCACATGATATTTGTCATGCCAAAGTGTATACAAATCTTCTTTAAAACTCGGCGGACTCTCCCCTGCCGCCACCATACGAGCTGCCTTATTCCCCATCCTTATATTCATCACATAAAGCACAATAAAAGCAATACAGGCGACTATGGTCAATACCCCAAAAATCAACACAATCATCGAGTTATCCCCACGGATTACTCTGTTAATCTGCAAAGCTTCATCCCAAACGGTATGTTGCTCCGTGGCCCCGAGTGTGCGAAACAACAGCAGATTATTTGCCCCAAAAAAGGCCATAAACAAAATAAAAACAACTTGTGCAACAAAAAACAGCGCGCCCTTGGCTCTCTGCCCATAGTATGCACATCTGCTACCCATGACAAAAAAATTTAAAATCGCCATAAAGCCACGCCCCTCTATATGTAATCTGCCCCCCCCCACTCTTCCGAGGAGGGGCAGTGAATGAGCAATTAATGTCCCATTATTTGTGCGACCATTTCGTCGAGCAGGTCTTGGATATTGAGGGTATTGACTTCGCCATTGACTACATGTGTGCCGAACGCTTCTACAGGCCCCCAGTAGCTGCCCTGTACGTCACGTTGCGGGAAGGCATACATGGATTGATATGCCAATGCGGCGAGTGCAGGGTTTGCAAGCACGGATGGATGCTGTGCGACTGCGATGTTTGACGGGCCGATTTGATTCATTTCGAAGCTAAGGAGTTGCATCTCTTCGCCTGTGAGAAAATCCGCAAAATCCATTGCATATACGGGATGCTCTGTTTGGCTGTTAACGCCTACGAGTTTTGTACCCATAAAGCTGGATAGCTGGACTTGGCGGCCGCCTATGGTAGCGGTGGGGAGTTTTGTTACACCAAAATTTTCGCCGAGGGTTGCTTGTATATCTGCCGCCATCCATGTGCCGCCTACACCACCGGAAAGAGTCGTACCTATACCTTCTACGAGTTCTTCTGCCCATCCTGCTTGCCATGCACCACTTTCTGCCATCGCTATCATTGCATGTGCGGCGGCGAGTCCGTGTGCATTGTTAAAGTCAACTACTTGGCGGTCGCCATCAAGGCCGAGACTGCCTTGCGCAAGGAACCACGAAGCCGTCACCCATGCCACATCTATAGGGAATGTAAAGCGGCGGTTTGCGGCAAGAGAAGCCTCTATGATACCGTCGAGTGTGAGTACATCATCAGATGAAATTACACTACTGTCGTAATACCAAAAGTAGCCGTTGTCGGCGGTCTGCGGATATGCCCACATACGACCGTCGAGTGTAGCGATATACACCGCAGAATCCATGTTGCGTGCGCGGATGTCGGCTATATTCCGTGTTACTTCGTATAATACGCCCGCGTTTACAAAATCGCGCAACTGGTCGTCCGCAAAAGCAAAAATATCCGCGGCAGATGCAGGATCCTCCAACACACGCTCAAGAGCGTCACCTTCTCCCACCACACCAAATGTGAAATTAAAAGTGGTGTCGGGATGCATCTGTGCAAAACGTTCTGCCGCTATGTTCAAAAATTCTTGGTTGCCGAGAGGCCCCCATACAAGCAGGTCTACGGTGTCATCATTTCCGCAGGCTGTAAAACCGAGCGCAATCATCGCAACGATTGCAAAAGCAACTAATTTTTTCATTTTGAATTTTCCTCTCCAAATTTTACAATTACATTACATTTTTTCTAATGAAATGTCAATTTAGATGTTTTGGTCATAACCGCTCAACCTCAAGGTTTAGGATATAGGATGATATAGGGTGTGTGTTGTGAATGGTGGAAATAACGCTATTTTCATGATAAACTAAACATACTGTTTGAAAATTTTAGAAGAGCCGGATATTAAAATAGTCGCTTGCCCATTCCACAGGGCGAAATTTTAATGTGAACATGTGGGGAGATGATGTGACCTTGGATTTTCGTTATAAGTTAACAGCGCGGAATGACTTGCTTTCTGATGGAGGGCGGCGACCGCGTTTTTTTATCAGGACATATGGTTGTCAGATGAATGAACGCGACTCAGAAAAGATGGCAGGGTTGCTTGTGCAGATGGGTTTTGTGGCGGCTCAATCGCAGGACATCGCCGATGTGGTGTTGTATAACACCTGCTGTGTGCGCGAAAGTGCCGAAGATAAGGTGCTGGGACATTTGAGTGTCTTGCGCAGACAAAAAACAGAGCGGCAGTTTGTGTTAGCAGTGGGCGGTTGTATGCCACAGCAAAAAAACATGGAGCAGTTGCTGTGGGACAAGCATAAATATGTGGATTTGATTTTTGGGACAGGCAACAGGCATAGATTGCCCGAGTTTTTGTGGCGGGTGATAGAAGGTGGCGAGCGTGTCTGCGATATTAGCGAGGGTGACGAGTTGCCGGAAATCGGGGATATAGATGTCGCCTCTCGTGAGTATGCATTTAAGGCCGGTGTAAATATAATGTATGGTTGCGACAATTTTTGCTCGTATTGTATAGTGCCGCATGTTCGTGGCCGTGAGCGCAGTCGTTCTGTGAAAGATATATTAGAAGAAATACGTGTTTTGGCAAACGACGGAGTAAAGGAAATCATGCTGTTGGGGCAGAATGTAAATTCCTATGCGGGAGAAGTTAATTTTTCGGAGCTATTAAAACTCGTGCATGATGTCGAAGGGATTAAGCGTATAAGGTTTATGACTTCGCATCCAAAGGATTTTTCTGATGAACTAATCGCGGCTATGCGTGATTTGCCCAAGGTATGCAAGTCGGTACATCTGCCGCTACAGGCTGGGAGTACGCGAGTGCTTGCCGATATGAATCGCATGTACACAAAGGATGAGTATATCGCGCTGGTGATGAGGCTAAAAGAGGCTGTGCCGAATGTGGCGATTAGCACCGATATTATCGTAGCGTATCCCGGCGAAACAGATGACGACTTTGAGGATACGCTTGATGTGGTGCGCCGCGTGAGGTTTTCCGGCGCGTTTACATTTATATATTCCAAAAGGAGTGGTACACCTGCCGCCGAGCGGACGGATTTGGTGTCCCGCAAGGTAGCGAATGAGCGGTTTGACAGGCTCACAGCCGAACTTTATCCCATCATGACAGAGATAAACGAAGCAAAAATCGGCAAAGTGTTTGATGTGATGGTGGAAGAAAACGGGCGGGGACGTATGGACGACCATACCTTAGTGCATTTTATCGCAACGCAGAGTATGACCGCAGGAGAAATAATCCCGGTGCGTATCGACGAGGCAAAGACGTTTTATGTAACCGGGGTGAGCGTATGAAAATAAGAAAATCCATCCTTGCAGACCTTGAGCAGATAGAAGCAATCTACGAAGGCGCACGCGCATTCATGCGGGATAGCGGCAACCCGTCACAGTGGAAAAACAATCACCCCCCACAAGAAATTGTCGAGGCAGATATAAAAAACGGCGATAGCTACGTATGTGTCAGCGACGACGGAGAAATTTTGGCCGTGTTTTTTTTCACAACAAAACCCGACCCTACTTATACAGAAATCAACGGCGCGTGGCTAAATAATAAGCCCTATGGTGTCATCCACAGAATCGCCCGCAAAAGCACCCCTGCCGCAAAGGGCGCGGGCAGGTTTTGTATAGAATGGTGCTTCCGCCAAATACAAAACCTACGCATAGACACCCATGAGGACAATGCTCCCATGCTTGTTATGTTAAACCGCTTGGGCTTCGTCCGTTGTGGTATAATCAAGCTGGAAAACGGCGAAGACCGTGTTGCACTGCAAAAGATATTTTAATATAATCAAATATCTTCCAAAAAGGAGTAAATATCATGGTTGTACTAAACACCCAATACAATCTAATGTATCCTCGCTTGTCGGACATAAGACGAAGGATAGTTGCATACGAAGACGCACTAAAAGGCGAGTTTTTACAGTATCAAATACTCCCGATACCGGACGATGCACCCCCGGAAATACCAAGAGTGACTATTACCACAAAGCATGGGCATTCAATGTTACAACTGTCGTTATCAGGGGCAGTTTTCCAGACGGCATATGATGATGCGTACAACAAGAGCTGGGAAAAATGTCACGATTACCTTGAAAAAAGGATGGAACAAATTTATGACATTGTTAAACATATATCCCCTGAAAGGATTTATACACAGGGGATTACTGCGCAAATAATAGTTAATATACCTGATACAAACCCCGTGGAGTTTTTAACTAAAGGCGTTCCCATTATAGACAAGAATCAAGATATATGGGATTTTGGATGCTACGCAACTGTAATAAGTCAAAATAAGTATTTTGCTACAGTCCAGATTTCAAATGCAAGGATTGCACATATCCCACTTTCTGCGGAAAACTATGAGCATAAAAATTATTTGCTTTTTAATATTGAAGCAAACGACAGAAAGATGTTTAACCAAGACAGTAATAACGATTCTGGAAAAGAGACCACAAAAGACTTGCTTTCATTGATGAAAGAAATAGTTACTGTAAGGATAGATGCATTCATAAGTGGGGGAGTGTTCAAATTATGAATATGTTAGGCAAGCCTATACCTGATTTGTTTGTGCAGTCTTTGCCACGTTTTGTACAATCTCGGAATACTCAATATTGCTATCCAAGTATGTTTTCTGAAATAGATTTGGAACATATAACAATTGACGCGATTTCTGCTGCCGAAAAATATCCGCATCACTATTCACTTATTGCTGTTGATGGCAAAGATGAATATGGCACAAGCTATGGTAGGCTTTTATTCTGCAAGAGTTCACTTGCAGAAATAGATTGGCTTGTGCTTATACATGGAGGGTTTGAAGATGAATCTCTCTGTTATGTAACCGGTGCAGAATGCCAATAAGGAGTTTGCGCCATGAATAAGCTAAAGGTCGTGCCTAACAAACTTGACGATAAAATCCGTGTGCAGATATATCATGTGAAAGAAAACAAAGCAAAAGAAATGACGGCGATTATTGATACAGGTGCGTACAACAGCTATCTTGGCGATAATGCTCTAAAACGGATAGGATACGAAATAAATATTGACAAAGTAAATAAACATAAAGACAGATTAATCCCTATGCAGGGAATAACCGGCGAAAATCATATCTATCCTCGAAAGTGTCCGGATATTTCAGAAAAAATATATGCTTCTTTGCCGATTAAACTATCAAATTTATATTTTAGCACAACAATAGTTGTTGACTCGCCTACAATACATTTGCCTGTGTCGTTTCATGTGCAAAAAAATGATGTGTTTGTAGATATATCATTTGAGCAGCGAGACATTGTATTAATTGGCATGGATATTTTGAGAGATTTTAATTTTGGTGTAGATATTGAGCAACTCCCCTTTTTTAGTATTTCTCGTCCCGCTAGTCTTGTGACACCACGAAACAAACCAATAATGCAAATAAAATTCATTTAAAGAGGAATCCCCCATGCCAAAACTCACCCCAATGATGGAGCAATATTTCGCAATAAAGGCCAATCACAAGGATGCGATATTGATGTTCCGACTGGGGGATTTTTTTGAGATTTTTTTTGACGATGCAAAGATTGCGGCCAAGGAGCTGGACATAGCTCTTACAGGTCGTGACTGTGGGCAAGAAGAGCGCGCTCCCATGTGCGGAGTACCTGCCCACGCGGTAGATGGCTATATCGCAAAGCTTATCGAAAAAGGGTATCGTGTGGCACTTGCCGACCAGGTAGAGGATGCAAAACAGGCAAAAGGTATAGTAAAACGTGATGTGGTGCGTGTTATCACCCCGGGTACGGTGACGGATGCTAATTTGTTGGAAGAAGGCCGACACAACTATATCACTGCAATACATAGCAGCAAGGACGGATTTGCATTATCATCGGCGGATATTACTACGGGGCTTTTTATGGCTACCTTTATCGAAAAAAACGAAAATAAACTATTGGACGAACTCACTCGCATATCCCCCGCCGAGGTTGTCCTGCCCGAAAATTTTAGCCTGACCCGCATTATCGAAAATGTCACAGGCATAAAGGCTACAATCGCTCCTGCCTATACCTTCCATCCCACAAATGCATATAAATTGCTCGTAGACCACTTTGGCACACTGCATCTGGAGGGCTTTGGCGTATATGACAACGCACCGGAAATCCCTGCCGCGGGCGCGCTTTTGGCATATCTTGCGGATACACAAAAGCAAGCACTTCTGCAAATCACGCGCCTAAAAACCTACACACAGCAACAGCATATGATTTTGGACAGCTCATCTCGGCGAAATTTGGAACTTACATCCTCTGCCCGCCACGGCAAAAAAGGCTCGCTCCTTTGGGTGCTTGACCATACAAAAACAGCTATGGGCGCACGCCTTTTGCGTAATTACATAGACCTTCCGCTTATTAACAGGGAAGAAATAACGCGCCGTCTCGACGCAGTATCCGAGTGGAAGGCTCTGCCAATGGAACGTGCCGAATTGCGTGAGTATCTCCACGAAATCAATGACCTGGAGCGTGTGATGTCGCGCCTCGCTTCGCGCTACGGCTCTGCACGCGACCTGGCTACGCTACGCGCAAGCTTACAGCTTTTGCCATCCGTCGAACGTCTGCTGACAAATACAAAAAGCGCGGCAAACTGCGAAATCCGTCGTACATTTGATGCATTGCCCGACATCTACGAAAAAATAGAGCGGATGATTACCGAAGCCCCTCCCGCTACCGTCCGTGAGGGTGGCATGATTAGGCCGGGCATCAATGCAGAGTTGGATAGCCTGCGCGATATAAAACAAAACGCCCAAGCCTACATCGCGGACCTCGAAGCCCGCGAAAAAGAACAAACAGGCATAACAAGCCTAAAAATCCGATACAACCGAGTGTTTGGATATTATATAGAAGTGACGGCTACAAATCTTTCTAAAGTACCCGACCACTACATCCGCCGCCAGACTTTGGCAAACTGCGAGCGTTTTGTGACTGAGGAGCTAAAAAAGCTCGAAGAAACCTTGTTAAACGCAGACGAAAAAATCGTAACCATCGAGTTTGATTTGTACGACGCACTTAGGCGCGAAATCGTAGAAGAGATGGTGCGAGTACAATTTGCGGCGGTCACGATTGCTACATTAGACGCATTACAATCACTTGCAGAAGCCGCCGAACGCAATAACTACACAAAGCCGCATATCACAAACGATTCTCACATAACAATAAAAGGAGGCCGCCACCCCGTAGTAGAAAAACTGACCTCTCACGCCTTTGTGCCAAACTGCACACAAATGAGCGGCACAGACCATCTCGCCATCATCACAGGCCCGAACATGGCGGGCAAATCTACTTACATGCGCCAAGTCGCCCTCATCGTGCTAATGTCACAAGTAGGCTCATATGTGCCTGCCGAATCCGCAGAAATTTCTGTATCCGACCGTATATTTACTCGCGTGGGTGCCTCCGACGACCTCGCCACGGGGCAAAGCACCTTTATGGTGGAGATGACAGAAGTCGCAAATATTTTGAACAATGCGACAAACAAAAGCCTCGTTATTCTTGACGAAATAGGTCGCGGCACAAGCACCTTTGACGGTCTTGCAATCGCATGGGCAGTCCTTGAGCATATAGCAAAAAAAATAAGCTCGAAAACACTCTTCGCCACACATTATCACGAACTCACACAGCTCGAAGGACAACTCGCGGGGGTAAAAAACTACTGTTTTACTGCGCAGGAGACTGACGACGGCGACATCGTATTCTTGCGAAAGCTAATCCACGGCGAAGCCGGCCAAAGCTACGGAATCCACGTAGCTCGCCTCGCAGGCCTCCCCCCGGAAGTCATCAGCCAAGCCGACGACCTCTTAGAGGATTTTAATACAACGGGAATAACAAAAAAATCCGCTTCACTCCCCTCACCCAAGCCAAAACCACTCTCAAAAAGAGAGCAAGCCCTGACTCTCGCACTCACAGAAATCGTAATAGACGACATCACCCCAAGGCAGGCCATGGATATACTGGCACGGTTAAAGGAAATCCTGTGAGCATCCCTTAACCACCGCTGCAAATGTCGTGCGTTCTCCTACCGTGCCTGTAACGGTAGCAGTCTCGCCTTCATATACTGTAGTGACGACAATCTCTTCACCGAGCCGTGTTTCTGCCAGATAATTAATCTGCACCTCACGCCATGCCCCCGTAGCTCCCAGTGCATTTGTGATTAGGTCGGCGTAGACGCTGTTGTTCATATGATTGTTTGTGTCGATGTCGGCATATCTTACGGTGTGTACATATTGATTGGCCTTAGGCAGTTCTGTGTTAGGCAGAGCAATTTTGACCGGCATGATTTCTACGCCGTAGTTTTCGAAGTCGGGTAATTCCACCGGCAACGCGCTTGGGCGCAAAATTTTGCGCTCTGCCAAGTCCAGCAAAATCCACATGCTTGTCCATTCCATTATTTTTTTTCCGCCGCCATCATGCATGTCGCCTTTTCGCAAAAATGTCCCGCGTGCCACGCTGTCAGGCCATGTGCGTATGGTCACTTCTTCGTCATATGTGGGTTCTCGCATGACAGATAGCGCAAACCTTTGCAGAACAAAGCTCATGCTGTACTGCGAAAGTGCATGGAATCCAATCCCAAGTTCATTTGCATTTATATCAGCGGCTATGTGTACCATGCGCAAAAGTGCGGAGAGTTTGACCCTACCCGCCGCATCCAAGTCATAGTATGTTATCCTGTGTTTGCCTGTGTACATAAATCATCTCTCCGTTTCTCAAAATTTGAATTGATACTAATATTAATATGTGTGCATTACAAGCTTTCCACCAAACGAGTTAATAAAAACAAGAAATATACAAAATAATGACGAATAAACGTTCTTGTTGACATAAATGCACTATCGCCGTAGAATGAGGGACGCTTTTTTTTTAATATTGTTTGCGGGGGTTGTCGTATGTCCGGTTATCTGCATCGAGCAAGCATACAGAAAAGCAATCTACAGATGTGCAATGTCACAGTTGCGTTATTTTTGAGCGTGCGTAAAATATAAAAGTGGTATTTGGTGTGTCAGCGCAAATACCGTTTTTTTATTTATATTAAATTATTATTCAATTAAAGGAGGGCTTCATTTTATGCAAGCCATTAGAAACATGAAAATCAAATCCAAGCTGTTCCTTGGGTTTGGCGTAGTACTTCTCGCTTTGGTGGTCGTAGCATTCATGGGTGCTACCGACGTTATGGAAGTAGACAGAAGATACGGCGATACCATCGAGTACACCGTGTACAGGTATGGCCAAATGCTCGAGCTTGATACCGAGCTGATGGACATACGCAGACTTGTCACCACTATCGCGCTTCAGAGCGGTCAGTTCCCCGACCAGTTAGGCTCGATAGAAGAACTGGAGGCACAGGCTCTCTCAACTGCAAACAATGTATCGGCCATCGTCGGACGATTTAGGACTAACCTAATCGCAGACCCGCATATGGACGAGGCTACCCGCGCAATCCGCATCACCCAAGCCGACGAAATCGAGCGGCTAATCTACAGATACTTAGACGAAACAGTAGAAACGGTAATGGAATACGCACGCCGTGGTCGCACATACTTGGCCGCAGGTGGCGAGACCATCGCACAATACCGCGAAGCTGCCGTATACTCCATAGTGGACGGTCGCGAAATCATGGCAGACATCGACGTTCTTTCCGAAGAAATCCTTTCCGGCCTACGCGCCATCATGGATGGCGTACAAGAAGAAATGTACCAGTTCTCATTCCAGACGATGTTGACACTTGTTGTTATTTCTGTCATCGGTGCGGGTATGGGTATAGGTGCGGCGTTACTCATCGCTTCGCTGATTTCTAAGCCTGTAAATGAGCTGGTAGGCACACTCACAAACGTAGCAAGCGGTAATCTTAACATCAACATGAAAACAGACCTGCCCAAGGACGAAATTGGTATAATGACACAAAATGTATACAGCCTCATCAATGTCATAAAGGGTATGGTAAACGACATCTCGGATATGTCTCACGAAATCTTGGATAACGGTGACATAGACTATCGTATAGATGTCTCTCGTTACCAAGGCAGCTACAACGACATGACAAGCAACCTTAACTCCTTTGTAGACGGCTATGCAGAAGAAATCCAAAGCATTATCGCTGCTATGGGCAACGTCGCAGACGGTAACTTTAATGCAGAGCTTAAAAAGCTCCCCGGTAAAAAAGCAGACCTCAACAAGGCTCTCGACGGTCTTATCTCAAGCCTACGCGGCGTGATGGGCGAAGTAGATGCCATGATAGAATCTGCCGCTGTAAAAGGCGACATGCACCTTGAGATTGATGTCAGCAAATATCTCGGTAGCTGGCGCAAAATCATGGAAGGTCTTAACGATATAGCAAAAGCTGTAGATGCTCCTGTATCAGAAATCATGAATATAATGAACAAACTCTCCAAAGGTGACTTCTCTGAGCATGTATCAGGCAACTACGCCGGTGACTTCTTGCAGATGAAAAATTCTGTTAACTCCACCATCGACAACCTATCCAGCTATATCAACGAAATCGCCGACACGCTTACCCGCGTATCCGACGGAGACCTTACCATCTCTATCACACGCGAGTACTTGGGTAGCTTTGTAGCAATCAAAGACTCTCTTAACACAATATGTAAGACACTCAACAAAACCATGAGCGAAATCAGTTCTGCGTCCGACCAAGTTCTCTCAGGCGCGAAACAAATCTCTGCAAGCTCTATGGACCTCGCGAACGGCGCGTCTACACAGGCAAGCTCCATCGAAGAACTCAACGCCT
>WRGY01000118.1 GCA_009786925.1 Defluviitaleaceae bacterium
TATCTTTTGCATTGCCGCCCCATGTACCCTTGTTGCCAATTGTTTGTGGCGAAATAACCGACCATAACGAATCTGAAATGTCGTGCCGCCTGTAAGCGTTATCCACGGAAAAGCCCCCTTGATGTTTTTTCCATTATACCATATTTCTTTTGTCGACACACTCTAGCTTATCTTTACTTTCCCAATCATCTGGAAGATTTCTTCGTTTTTTCAAATCACATATATTCTTAGAATATATGTTTTTATAACCATCCACTCATCCATCACCCTCCTTGTAAAAAAGCCTTGAAACACTAAGTTTCAAGGCTTTTTTAATCTTGGAGCATAGCGGGATCGAACCGCTGACCTCTTGAATGCCATTCAAGCGCGCTGGCAAGGTGGTCGGAAACACTCCCTGAAGAACCCATTGCCTAACTTTTATAAATATCGCCTCTATTGCCTGCATCAACTACTGTAATTTTCAAAACCATATCATCTTTCGTGTATAAAATGCGATAATCCCCAACACGAAGACGATACGATTTTATACGTCCTTGCAATGGGGTTATATCACCCATATTCGGCAGTTTTTGGATGGCTGATAACAACTGTAATTGCCGTGTTTTTGATTGTGAAGTTATAAACTTCATTGCCCTTTTCTCAATTATTATCGTGTACTTCATGGCAAGGCAATCCCTAATGAATCCGCAAACTCTTCTAATGTCATTGAGTCATGTTTGCTTGGGTCGGGGTCATCTAAATAGTCTTGGTAAAGTTTTTGACAATACGCCTCGTCCAAGGCTTCTTCAAGGGCATTGTCAAAAACATCCTTCATGCTTTTCAAAACAACTAGGACACTACCTAATTGCTCCTCGCCAAAGTTATCAAGCAGGGCAATACATTCATCTCTGTTGGTCATGACTGCACCCCTTTCTGACGTTTACATTACCATGAAAAACAACCCATAGGCAACAAAAATTTACTTTTTACATAATATCTTTTAACTCCTGCTCTCTAAAGCATCCAACTGCATTTTCTTTTCTTCTTCAAGAATATTTTCATCTATTTTTACCACAATACAATCATCACACATACCAATAGAGTCAAGACTCACCTCGTCCAAAATACATTCAAAAGCTCTGTTGTATAAACAGTAATCGTTAGCACAATTCATTTCGCACACCTCCAATTTGCATATCATATCATATGAATAAATATGTTGCAAACTATTGTGTTTGCTATTTGTGTTCTTATTAGCAAGCAATAATTTTATTAAAATACAAACGGAGGTGATTGCTGCATGAAAGATAAATTTGTAATAAAGCCCAAAAAAACACAATCTGTCACCATGACAATACGTATAGACAACGAAATTAATGAAAAGTTAGATGAACTAGCATTAAAAAGCAACCGTTCACGTAATGAATTAATCAATATGTCTTTGCGCTATGCTTTTAAAAATTTAGAGTTTGAAGATGTTAATTAATAAAAAAAGCCCTACAGCATTTACGCTATAAGGTTTTGTTTTTGTAGAGAATAGGGGTATCCAACCAGTGGCCTCTTGAATGCCATTCAAGTGCGCCGGCGAGATGGTCGGTGACACTCCCCGAAAAATTATCTGGGATTAGTTTTACAGTATTCCGCTGCTTCGTTACTTATTTCTTCAACGCTCATGCCCTCAAATAAATCACGTTGCCATGTTGCATTAGCCTTTTCAAATAGCTCCTCAGCAGTCAAATCTGCGTAAAGGACGCGTTGCCATTCTGTATAATCAAACGGCTCACGAATAATAAGAGTGATAAATCGTTCCGCATCCACTAAACCAAACCACTCACTCAATTTTCGCATTCCTTCTTTTCTTAGCACGGTATCAGGTATTGTTTTTTCAGCTAACATTAAAATGCCTCCTTACAAATTCCATCGGATTTATTATAGTAATGCCCTGTACGGTTTTATTTAAAACTTTTTTATCTGTGGTTATAAAATAATCTGATTTTCCATCAAGCGCACAAGCGATATGCATAGCATCTTTTGTTCTGATTCCAAGTTCTTCGATTGTTTTCGTTTGTCTTAAAATCTGCGAAGTTGGTGCAACAATTGTTTTAGCTACATTTTTCCATAATGAAATTTGTTCTCGACGGTCATCGTATGGATTGTCGCTATTTTCATGCGTCAGCATAAATGACCAGACAAGGTTTAAGTTACCCTGTACCGCTTCTGATTGGATGAGTAACTTTGCTTGCGTTTCCAACTGCACAACAGGATGAAGCTGGTTATCAAATGGACGATTGAAGCAACAGTTGTCTAAGTATACCGTAGCCATATGTCACCGCTTTCTGTTGATTGGAATATCAATTTAAATATAGTTTGGATTTCTTCAACTGTCATATGTTTTCTTTCTGTTGGTGATTTTAGCGGCTTGCCGCATAGCCGTCACCGCAACGCGGTGGCGTTCATGGGGTCTGGGGCAACGCCACAGCAAGCAAACGTGCGAGGGTTACTTAAACGCACCTTGCTTGCGACATGATTGTACGCTAGGCTCTGTGATGTTATCACATTATACATTTGCGTAATCAACCAAGGACTTAGCAACATACTCTTTTTCTGATTTGCTACATAGAGGGGGTAACTTTCTTAAAAATTCAGGGTCATATTTTGCATTTTCATGCATTGGGATTTCAACAATATCCCTCTATTGTTTCCATAAAAGTTAGAGTGTTTCCACTCTCCATTTAATTTTAGGGGTTTTTCTTTAATCCAATCCATAACGCGACCAAATTTATCCAATTTATCCTCTGGCATAATGGTCAAAGCCATTTTTACATAAGTCTTAAAAGCAGCGATACCATCAAATTTCTGCTTAATGATGTTGAACCCGCTACGGACTAAATGATTTACTGGCTTTCCACAGTTGCGGCAAGGAAAAAAAGCATGTTCTATCAATGGATGCTCACAGTATTCACATATATACGTTCGTTTGATTCCGCCACATTCATTTAAATAAAAATCAACAATGAGCTTTGTACGTTCCACGCATTTGGTAGCTCTTGTTATTTTTTTTCTTTGTTTCGTATTTTACTTCTACATTGTGTTTCATATACAAGCCATCAGAGTTGAAATCTACAAGTCCATTTTTTCCTTTAATTCCTAGAATTGTGCGAATCGGGTTTAAGTTTTTTGATAGATGGTCTTCACACATTTTATTAAATATACCGCCACACTTGTTACATTCATACACCGTAAATAAATACCTATTACCGAAAAACTCTGGAATGGCATGATTACCAGAACCATGTTTAGGTATCTCTGCATCTTTTCCACAAAATCTACAGAGCAGACATCGGTTATCCTTCGGGTATGCTGGTAGATATTCTGCCGAATTATAATTTATGGCATTGTAGCCGATTAGTTTTTTATACATTCCTCCAACCTCTTCCTAAAAAATAAAGCCTTGAAAACATAGAGTTTTCAAGGCTTAGGTCGTGGAGATAAGGGGAGTCGAACCCCTGACCTCTTGAATGCCATTCAAGCGCGCTCCCAACTGCGCCATATCCCCATAACTCTCGTTTCCGAGAGGGTTATTTAATTTTCAAAATTGTGCGCCTCCGATGGACAACTTCGGGGGTGTTTACCGACCAGTCCGTCCTCCCAGCTGCGCCAATGCCCCTTATCTCCCAAAAATGGGAGGAATTATAATTTTTCGGTGTGCCATTCATTTGGTGGAACTTTGCTTTTGGGGTGCCAGTCATGTGGAGGATTTCTTCGGGGGTGTTTACTGACCAGTTCGTCCTCCCAACTGCGCCACGCCCCCATTTTTTCGATACATTGCGGAGAGTAATATAGCATATCATGACTCTAAGTGCAAGGCATGTATTTTCATGGGTGTAACCTGTGTAGGGCGTGTTGAATATTGCTCACCCGATTAAATTGTGAATCATGCCCCAATACCCTGTTGAATCCCAGCGTTCATGGTGATAGAGGGCAATTTTCCTTGCCATAACACCAAAATCACAGGATATTCGTTTAAGGATATTTGCACCACATATGGTGTGGGTTTTCATGTGAGCAAACTCAGCGGGGGTTAGTGCTGCGGGCTTGCTTATGATGTGCAGGGGGTATCATCATTTTCCCGACATCGTGCAGGGCGGTGGCATAACCGATTAGCTTTGCTGTTTCCGGCTCAATGCCGTAGGCGAGTGCCAACATTTCCGCAAGCCCCGCCGCCGCCCTGTCCTCGTTGTAGCTTGTCATGTGCAATTCTCACATCCTCTCAAAATCAAGAACGCCCTGCGGTTGTTTCGCAAGGCGTTCGCTTGTTTATGGTTTTAGCAACGTGTTTTCTTCCGCTTGGCGGCGTATGATTTCACGCTGTTGCTCAATGATATAGCGGTAAAAACGGTCTTTTTGCTTTTGGCATTTGTGGAGGAATTTAACCGCCACTTTGTAACTGTGCGTTTCCTGCTTTTCGTCCTTGGTTTGCGGTTGTGCCTCAATATCTGCCCGCTCAAAACGCAATACTTCTGCATCAACCGTTTCAACCGTACCGATTTCAAAGGTAAGGGATATTTTTTCTCCGGCTATAAAATCCTCGTTAGCAGTAAACAACATACCGCCATCGGCGAAGTTTGCCATTCGGCACAGGATTGGCGGGGGCGGCTCGTCCTTTTCGTTTGTGATACGCTCTACCATTACAGTATCTCGAAAAGTCGGCTGATTTGCATAAGCACCTTATACCGCCATAAATTGACGATTCCTTTCAGAGGGTATACAATTGCGCCCTAAGGAGGCTGTTATATGAAAAAATTAGTCGCTGTATTTTTGGTGCTTATTATTTGCGCCACTCCTGTTCTTGCGTCGGACTTTGTCCCGGTGCGTTCTACATTGGAGGAGTTGGGATGGGAAGTAAATTGGCATGATGGCCGAGAACGCATGGTATATTTTACCACGCCTGCGGGCGAGGGGTTGCATATCTTTGTAGACGAGCATAACAGCATTATAGAAAACGACAGGGTGTATGTCCATCCTGCACTCATGATGATGATTATTAATGTCGGTACAGAGCGACCTTTTGTGGAGCCACAGGAGAATATCCATGGCAAGCTCACTCGTGTAACCTATGGCGAAAATGTCGCGTATATATTTGGCACGATGAATGGGGCGGAGCCTCATTGGTTCCCACTGCACCCCACGGTAGAGGAATCAAAACGCCGCGCAGACATATTTGCATTTGAGTTTGACCTTGAAGAGATAGAAGATATTTTTGCATATGCGCGGATGATGGCATATATAGAATATATGTCAATACTGCCTGACGGCCTTACTCTTGCGGATATTTTGGCAGATGATGTATATTCTAATTTTGTCACAAACATGGAGTCATGGTCATTTTGGGTGACATACGATTCGGTCAATATGCTTACACCCATCGCGATTTTGTTAGGGTTAGACCATGCGGCGTTCCTGACACTTGGTATTGAGTTGTATTACATGGTTGATAATTATATATTGAATTTCGCAATGATAAATGACAAGCCAACGATGGGGCTTAACACCATGTACAGCGAGATTGACCTGTTGTTTAATGTTCCGCTGGAAATCCAAGCATACGCCTTAAAGGACTTTTTATCATTCGAAAATCATTTGGATAACATAAGAGAGTCTAATCCAACGGAAATGTATGCCGCCCAAGACCTCGAAGGGCTACGCGCAGTGGAAAAATCCATCTGCGAAGGTACATCGGCCAACCCTTTTACAATGATGTTTAACTACAATCTCCGAGATTCGCGCCGGCGGATTTTTGCGGATAGGATTGCTGATTTTCTTTTGGAAACAGATGAGCCTTCCACGATGTTTGCCGCCGTCAGGATACAACATATAATCGACTGCGGATGTGGCAAAAACCTTTTGTATTTATTGGAAGAAATGGGCTTCGAAATCGAGCCGCTTTGGCAAGACGCATAACCATGGAAACATACCACGATAAAAAAAACGCTGACAACACGCTAAAACTGCGGGAGATGCTAAAAACCCTCCCGCAGTTTGTGGCGGGTTATTTCCGCTCTATGAGTGACCAAACAGCTCCACTCACACGGATTGCATATGCATATGACTTGGGTATATTCTTTAATTTTCTTGCCGTAGATGTTTTGGTCGGAACCGCTCAAGACAGCATAAACACTGAACAAATGGCAACTATCACATCCGACCATCTGGAAGAATTTATGGAATATCTTACATACTATATCCCTGCCCGTGACCCTGACACGGCTTTGCAAAATGCGGCAAAAGGCAAATCACGCAAACTCGCCGCCGTGCGTGGGTTGTTTAAGTATCTATATAAGAAGAAACTCATACCCGCAAACCCTGCGGAGCTTATCGGATTCCCAAAAATCACGGAAAAAGTAATCACCACCCTAGAACCTAACGAAATAGCGCGTCTCATAGATGAAGCAGAAAGCGGCGAAAACCTCACCGACCGACAGCAGATTTTTCATGAACGTACAAAACTGCGCGATGTTGCCATCATCACCCTACTCCTGGGCACGGGCATCCGCGTCTCCGAATGCGTCGGACTCGACATACGCGACATTGATTTCGAAGCAAATGGCTTCCGTGTAACGCGCAAAGGTGGCGACGAGATGGTATTGTACTTTGGCAGAGAGGTAGAAGAAGCACTCGGCAACTATCTCGACCAACGCGAAGAGCTGGATGCCATCGAAGGCCACGAGCAGGCACTTTTTCTCTCTTTGCAAAACCGTCGCATAACTACACGACAAGTCCAAAAGATGGTAAAAAAATATGCCGCCATCATCACACCACTTAAAAAAATCTCACCACATAAACTACGCAGTACCTTTGGCACACAGCTATACACAGAAACGGGAGACATCTATCTCGTGGCTAATGTCCTCGGCCATGCCGATGTAAACACCACCCGCAAACACTATGCGAAAATGGATGATAGCTACCGTCGCCGCGCCGCAAATGCAGTAAAATTGCGCGAGTAGTTTTATTTTCTCAAAAAGTGTTGCTTTTAGCTTTCATTTGCATTAATATACTATGAAAATCGCATTTTAACTCATAAACATCCTTCAATAAATGCATTATAGGGTCTTTTTCAAATTTTTTTGCATAATATTAAAAATTGCGGCATGTACTTATTCTTATAGATTTAAAAATAGGTGGAGCGTGTTATGTTTGGACATGTTGAAGCAGAACTTCGCAAAAGTTTAGGCGATGAGCTTTTCCAAATTATCACCCAGTACTATAATAATGCATTTAGCCAACTAGACAATAGTACAAGGTTGGTTTTTTTGTCGCGTAGAGGATACGAGTTATTTAAGCTACTAGAAAAAAACAAATTGATAGATGCTTTGCCTATTAATATTGGGTATGTTTCTGATAGGTATATACAAAAACTATCTCGCAAGGAGATTGAGGATTTTTTCCGTGGATTTGAAACCTTGGTAATTTCTGATGATTCTATTGTAGAGGGGAATGTAACCGAGGATTTATTATTACAAATAGGAAAAGACTTCTTGCCTAAAAATGTAAAACTCGCAGTTCCTATGGTATATGAGCATTTTTATGAATCGAAAATATCAAAAACTACAGGCAGAAAAGTAAAACTAATAGAGCCTGATTATTTTACACTAAAGGATATAAATCGCTTTACGTTGCGCTTTGTAGATTTGGCAAATCGTCTCGGCATGTTTTTTGCTATGGATTTGCCAATGTACAGATGCAGATTTCCAAACACCGAGTCCATCCAAAATGTGTTGCAATCTGAATTTGAAAATTACAACTGTACGGATATGTTACCTACATATGCCGAGGACAACGCAGATGAAAACACCGTAGCACTAGGAGACTATACAAACCTGCTTACACTTCTTCCAAAGAATGAAATTTTCAAAAAGGGCAAGTGGCTTTATGAGGGTGTGCGTTGTTATTTTCCAGAAGGTTATCCAAGAGATAATGCAAAAACGTTAGAATTAGAGTTTATCTCTTCTGCTTTGTTTTCTGCAATCAAAATTTCCGGAGCATTAAAATTTTTATATGAAATAACAAAAAAAATTGACCCCAACAGCAGTATGCATAATAGAATAAAAGAAATGTGCAATGACTACCCTGAAAACATAAAGTTAAATGATAGAAACTTGGAAGACCTTCGGTCTGGGGCATATATTCATAGGGTCGCTGTGCTATTTTTGTCGGCAGCTGTTGGCAAAAAATGCTTTGGTAGAAAAGCGGAGAGTGAAATAAATTATATGGAGATGGCTCGCCACATTCCTCCTTCCGTTTTGGATGTATTCAAAAAAGCATATGCCGAGGACAGTTACTTACAGCTAATACAGGATTCGTTCGAGTCATCTGGATTATGCGCTGAAGAATTTACTGAAAAAGATTTAATTAGAGCATATAATGCAGGAACTAAAAAAATAATAAAAAAATACAAACAAGAACTGGAGCCTTACGACCTTCTTAAAAGAGAATTGGACGGTATGTTTGCCGAAATATCAGGCCTTACGCCGAAAAATGCGATTAGTGCAATAGCAGAAAGTGCGAGGCTGGTAAAGATAAAAATGAGAAGATGGGCTATACCTGTGTTTTATTGGCTAAATAAGCTCGGCAACTTAAGGCCTGATGTAGTTTTAGCATTGCTTGTGGCTACCGGTAGCTCTATTTCTTCGTTTAAAGGAATAATATCATTTAAAAACGATTTAATAATAAAAGCAGGTAGCCCCGGTGAAGGTGTTATCGTTTCGCTGTGCAAGCAGAGCAAGCCCTTTGTAGAGGCCGCTGCTATTAATTATTTTGTAAATACAGTTGGCGATGATTACACAAAATCTATTGAAGAGATAAAAGAACCCTTAGAGCTTTATTTCAAAAAATATGTATGGGACGATAAAACGGATAAAATCAGAAATTTGAATTTTGAGTCAAGACTGTATCAAACGGGTAACTATATTTCGGATTATTTAAAAAATGATGAGTTTGATTTGGACAACAAACCGCTGACAGTAGCCGTTGATTACTATGAAACTAACAGGGATTACAAAGCTTCTGATGATTTTTCATGCCTTTACTCCAAGTTTTCAGAAGAGCTTCGCGCATTTACGCCCGATACAGCATGTGACGTGATTGCAGTGATGTCCGGACTTACTCCAAGGACGGACGCGCAAGAGGCGTTTACGCAAGTTTACAATCGCGTACTATCCGATGAAAAAAAGAAAAAGCCGCTAAAATATGCTACAGAATTTTTGTCAGAGCTCAAAAAAAACACAAACTTAATAAAAGGATATTAAATATGCGGTACTTGCAAACATACAAGTACCGCAAGTTTTTGATTGTCAAAGCATACATAATACCTTAGCGGAAAGGTTGATGGATATTTCTACTACACAGCGAGAAGTGCATGACCTGATAAAAAGAACCCTTAATAATGAGTCGATGGAGTTTGATATTGGTATCTTTAATGCGGATAGCGAGAATGACAGCCCCACACATGTATGTATCATAAATGCCATGCGTACAGAAAGAGAACATCCGGATACAGAAATGATTATGAGATTTATCAGTGCTTACCAGTCCGAAAACTACGAAGGCAACCCTAATGGTGAGGTTTTTTCGGAGATGTTTGTTTCAAATGTAGAAATTTGCAATGCAGAAGGTTTGCCCCAGAAGATTGCAACACTTCCGCTACCTCTAGCACGCATACTTGCTTGCGCGCTAAATGCAGACGTAAAATTAAAGACTCTTTTATCCGAGAAAAATTTTTGCAATATTGGAAAGGATGGTTCATATAGAGATATTACCAATGAGGACAGGCTATATATTAACGAAGTGTATTATGAACTGTATGCCACCATGGCGCGATACATCCCATTATTTGGCATTACAATGAATGCAAGAATGGGAGGAGCAGTTATCACAGATGCTTTTTATCCTAACATTGATAAGATTAACATTGCTGTTGATAAAAATAAAAAAATTGATGCACTTGCTAACCATTTGCGTAGTTATATCGACACATTTTTAGACGACTACTTGAACGAAGATGAACGATATAACAAAGAACTTCGCGACATAAAAAGAAAAGTAATTGAAAAATCTATAGCCTCCTTTCAGCTTCAGCTAAACGAGTTTGCACCCGGAAATTGGAAGGTAACAATCAATCCCGAGGGCAAAAACAGCAAAGAAAGCAAAAAATTAAGAGACATACTATTGCTTGCACTAAAAAATTTGATTATATCAAATGCATTTGGAAAGTCTGATACCCACCCGAGATATGGGGATTGCCCAAATCACTCCCTGTTGAAATCACATTACAAAAAAATAAAGAAAATTTTGAAAGATGAAGAAAGCATAGACCTTATATTAATGCATAAAAATGACAGTGGCATGGCCGGTAAAAGCAGGTATACAGAGGTTGAAATAGAAAATCGTAGAAGGGGAGCAAATCTCAATGGATGGATTTATTTTCACTCACTTAGAGATAACGGCGAAAATTGCAGTTTTGTAAATTGGAAAACTATACTTACAGGATGACACATTGCTTGCATGTGTCATTTCTTTATGCTAAAATTGTTGACAAAATCTAGGAAAATGTCAAACACGGCGAGCGAGGCTCGTCCGCGAGAGGAGCCTATACATTGGAACAATTTACCTACGTAAAGCGCGGGTACGACCCGGAAGAGGTAGACAGATATATAGCTACACTGGAGCAGGTAATAAAGAGCTACAAGGAGAAGGACAATGCAATAAAAAATGCGATTATCAGTGCGCAGGTGGCGGCAGACAATATGATAAAAAATGCCCGCAACCAAGCTGAAGAATATAAGGTGCAAATCGCAAAAGAGCTGGACAAAGTCTCGACAGAAATCGAACGCCAACGCATACGCATACAAGCATTCCAAGATGTGTACAGCGGGCTGGTGCGCAAATATCTTTCTAACCTTGAGGACAATGATATGTCCGACATCTTCACTCGTCTCGACGATGTAGACAAACTCATAACCCGCCTAAAAGAGGCGGACATTGCGATGCCTGCCGTTACACCGGAGCCGATGGATTCTCCCGAGGAGGACT
The DNA here is from genome assembly GCA_009786925.1 of Defluviitaleaceae bacterium. Classification (GTDB taxonomy): domain Bacteria; phylum Bacillota; class Clostridia; order Lachnospirales; family WQUN01; genus WQVC01. The sequence continues at coordinate 11,071 of WRGY01000118.1, forward strand.
TAACAGAGGAGTCCCCCTCACTAAGCTTCGGACCGGAAAACAGCCCCAGCCTAAACAAGCCCGCCGCACGAGTAAATGACGAAGGTAACTACGTTCCCAACTCTTAGGGGTAGAGTAAATGTATATTATATTGCCTGTTTTACTTATATTCGTCCTGATAATCGCGGGTATTATAGTATATCTGGGTCATAGAGCAATTGTTTTAACGGGCGAATTAAATGAAGTCAATGCAAGTTATATAGAAATCGTACAAGAGCGCGAGCATCAGCAGTTTATGGTAGAGACTGTTGATTATATGTCGTTCTCTTTGCTTGGCATACCTGACAATGATTTGGAGCGGTTTGACAAGTATTTGCTCACGGGCATACAGACCGTTGCCGTGAGTGGCTCGGTAGATACCATAGGCGTATATCGCAACAACAAAGACATGGCTACAGGTGAGTGGCTATCCGAAACACAGCTTTCTTGGGACAGAGAAGTGGAATCTGTCGGCAAAGCACGAGAGCAAGCCACGGTGTTTTCTTATGCAAAGTTGCCCGGCTGGTACGAAAAGTTAGAAGGTTTGGAAATCATAAATGCCTCTGTTGCGGATTTTACCGATGAGGAGAGGCAGACTTTTGATGAAAAGGCCCAATCGGTACTAATCGTGCCCGTTTATTTCCAAGAGAGATTTTGGGGTACGGTTTGGTTTGAGGATTTTACAAACAAGGAGGCTTTCGATTCAAAGAGGGTCTCTCTTTTGCGTTCTGCGGCATTTATGCTGATTAGTGCAGCACATCGTAAGCGGCTTGCCGTCCGCGTGCAAGAAGCAAATAACAGAATGCGCCTCATGCTCGATGCTATGCCGATTAGCTGTTTTGTATGGGGCAGCTCCGGCAAAATCATTGATGTAAATATCACCGCGGTCAAGTTTTTTGGGTTTAAATCGCGTGAGGAGCTGATGGATAGATACAACGAGGCAAGCCCCGTTTTCCAACCCGGCGGAAAACGCTCCGACGAGACATTGCTGGAATATCTAAAAATCGCATTGTCGGAGGGTGAGTTCCACTTTGAGTGGGTACATCGTCTGCCGAGTACTAACGACATCGTCCCTACAGAAGTAAGCTATATCCGTGTAAACTACGACGGCGAAGATGTCGTCGCGGGCTATATCCGAGACATACGAGAGCATAAGCGTATGGTGGACGAAATAAAACATCACTCCCATCTGCTATATACAGTAAACGCCGCCGCCACCACATTATTGCAGTCTGAGCCGGAGGAATTTGATGTATCTCTGTTCCGCTCGCTTACCATGATGGCACGTTCTGTAGATGTAGAGCGGATTTTTGTATGGGAATACGGCGAACTCGGCACATTTAACCAAATCTACGAGTGGGTCGGCGACTCTACCATATTCCAGCGTCAAAACAAAAAAATAGAGAGCGGCGACGACTCGGCCAAGTTTGAAACAAGGCTATTGCGTGGCCTATGTATTTCGGGGCTTTCGCGAGAGTTGCCCGACGATACACGCAAGGCATTTTTGCTCGACGACACGATTAGTTATCTAATCATCCCTACATTCTTGCGTGGCAAGCTATGGGGTATCGTTGGCTTTGGCGATTTGAGAAAAGAACGTGATTTTACCGAAAACGAGGAATCTGTGCTTAGGTCAGGCGGTCTGCTGATGGCTAACGCACTCTTGCGCAATGAGATGACGCAGAATATCCGCACTAACTCCATACATCTGTCAGAGGCTTTGCAAGCGGCACAATCTGCAAGCTCGGCAAAATCTAATTTCCTATCCACCATGAGCCACGAAATGCGCACCCCCATGAACGCAATCATAGGCATGAGTGCCGTAGGCCGCGATTCAAGCACTCTCGAACGCAAGGACTATGCCTTTGACCAAATAGTCACCGCGGGCAACCACCTACTGGGCGTAATAAACGACATCCTAGATATGTCCAAAATAGAAGCGGGTATGCTGACACTGACAAACGAGGCGTTTACACTCGGCGACGTAATAGATAATGTGTTGACGATTATACGCTTCCGCATTAACGAAAAAAAGCAAAAGTTCAGCCTTAAAAAAGACCCGAAACTTCCCGAAATCCTGGTTGCAGACAGCCAACGCCTCACACAGGTACTCACAAACTTACTCTCGAATGCCTGCAAGTTTACAGACGAGGGTCTCGGCGTAAGGCTGGAAATCATGCTCGAAAACAAATCATTTACAGATTGCATAGTGCGTTTCGATGTGATTGACGAAGGCATCGGCCTTAGCGAACGCCAGCAGAGCAAGCTGTTTAACTCCTTTGTTCAAGCCGAAGCCAGCACCTCACGCAAGTTTGGTGGTACAGGTCTGGGACTTGCCATTTCAAAGCATATCGTGGAGCTGATGGGTGGCGACATCTGGGTAGAATCACGCCTTGGCGAAGGCTCCATATTCTCTTTTACTGTCAAAGCTCGCCTGCCCGATAGGGAAGAACTTAAAAAACTAAGAGCCGCAGAAGATGCCCTCAACGACCACGTCACATTCCCCGGTCGATGCATTCTCTTAGCCGAGGACGTGGCCATCAACCGCGAAATCATAGAGGCCATGCTGGAAGACACAAGGCTGGAAATCGTATGTGCAGAAAACGGCGTAGAGGCATACGAAATCTACGAAAAAGACCCCGCTCGTTTCGACCTCATCTTTATGGACGTACACATGCCCATCCTCGACGGCTACCAAACCACAAAAAAAATCCGCGCTATGGATAATCCGCTGGCAAAAAAAGTACCGATAGTGGCAATGACAGCAAATGTATTCCGCGAGGATATAGATAAATGCATGGAGTCAGGTATGGACGACCATGTGGGCAAACCCGTCAACCTTAGCCATGTTTATGAGGTGCTAAAAAAATATTTATAAATATTGCCGCCCACCCATGTATGGTACAAGCACATCGGGGACTTTTACGCTACCGTCGGATTGTTGGTAGTTTTCCAAGATGGCGGCGATTGTGCGTGTGATGGCAAGGCCACTGCCGTTCAAGGTGTGTGCAAATGTAGATTTGCCATCATCTCTGTAGCGTATGGCGGCACGGCGTGCTTGGAAGGCTTCGAAATTGCTACAACTGGAAATTTCTACATATCGCCCATAGCTGGGCAACCAGACTTCGAGGTCGTAGGTTTTTGCATTGGAAAAGCCCAAATCCCCTGCGCATAGATTTACTACGCGATAAGGCAGTGCAAGCTTTTGGAGAATATCCTCTGCATCGGCTGTTAGTTTTTCCAGCTCTTCGTAAGAATTTTCCGGATGCGAGAGCTTAAATATTTCTACTTTGTCAAACTGGTGTACGCGGATGAGGCCGCGTGTATCGCGCCCTGCCGCACCCGCCTCTTTCCGAAAACTCGGTGCATATGCACAGTATTTTATGGGGAGACTCGCACCGTCCAGGATTTCTTCACGGTGGATATTTGTCAGAGGTGTTTCGGCAGTAGGTATCAAAAAATAATCTGTGTCGGACAGATGGAAGAGCATCCCTTCTTTGTCAGGCAGCTGCCCTACTCCTTCCATACTACGGCGATGAGCGATGTATGGAGGCATTATTTCTTCGTAGCCATGGTCCGTGTGACGGTCCAGCATAAAGCTGATGAGTGCGCGCTGGAGACGCGCCCCCTGCTTACGAAGCATAATAAAACGCGAACCCGTAATCTTGACCGCTGTCACAGGGTCAAAAATGCCAAGGTCTGTACCCAAATCCCAATGCGGCTTTGGCTCAAAATCAAAATGCGTCGGCTCACCCCATTTACGGATTTCGACATTGTCGGATTCGTCCTTGCCTTCAGGGACGGACTCATGCGGGATGTTAGGAATCCCCATAAGGAAGGCTTCCAGCTCCTCGTCGATGGCACGCACCTGTGGCTCCAGTGCTTTTACGGCCTCGGCGAGTTCTTTCATCTCTGCCATGATTGCAGTGGTATCCTTACCTTCTTTTTTTAGTGCCGGTATTTGCTTAGAAGCCGCATTTTGGCGCGCCTTCATCTGCTCCGACTCATTCAAAAGCTCTCTGCGCCGCTTGTCCAAGTCTGAAAACCGCTCTAGGTCGTAATCTTTGCCGCGTTTAGCAAGCTTTGTTTTTACCTCTTCAAAACTGTCTCTTAATGCTTTAATGTCAAACATTTTTTCCACTCCCGACTTGATAATTTATTTCGCCTTTTAAATATAAAACGGCTTGGCCTGCGATTTTTACGCGCTCACCGTGGTTTTCACAAAAGAGTATGCCGCCGCGTTTGGAGATTTGCCTTGCTGTTAGTTTTGTCTTGCCGAGTTTATCCGCCCAAAGCGGTATTAAAATCGAATGCGCCGAGCCTGTTACGGGGTCCTCATCCACACCGACATTTGGTGCAAAAAACCGCGATACAAAGTCGCAACTTTCGCCTTTTGCCGTAACAATCACTGCATGGGGTGCAAGCTGTGCGATAAGCCCAAAGTCAGGGTTGACACCCTGCAAACAAGCCTCATTCTCCACCACTAATACCAATGTATCGCTGTAAACAAAAGCCTCTATGACGGTTTTTCCGATTGCCTCTGACATTGTTGCATGAATTTTTGTCCTTTTCGGCGACTGCGAAGGAAAATCCATAACAAACAAATCACCCTCTTTGCAGACCGTCAAAACACCGCTTTTTGTATAAAACCTCATCTCGCATATGTCATCCACAAAATTAGAAATCACAAAAGCGGTACCCAGTGTTGCATGTCCGCAGAGATTGACCTCCTTGACCGGTGTAAACCATCGCAAATCATACCCATCACCCGACCGCGATACAAATGCCGTCTCGGAGAGGTTATTTTCTTTAGCAATGTTTTGCATTTGCTCTTCGGTGAGGGCACCCTCTACCACGCACACACCCGCGGGATTGCCGGCAAACAGCTTGTCGGTGAATGCGTCTACGATGTAATATTTCATATCATCATCTGCTTTTGCAAAAAATGACCTGTGGTAGGTATTTTATCTGCGCGGTGGTATGCTATGTCATCGTTGTCCGGGTCGGCGGGTCGCATTGCAGTCAGCTGTGTTTTTTGACGCAGGGTAAACACCGTCACACCACCCGCACTTTTGGACATATTGAGCGGGACAAGTGCCGTGTTTATTACCATTGCCTTATCTGTGCCTCGCTGTAGATATAGGTCAATGTCCCCATGAACGCGATGCATTGCCACCAACGGCGACTTTGATGAATAGGCATTTACGAGTTTTTTGCGGTTCGTTTTTGTTTCGTAGGCATTAAATTGTACTTTTGCCACCTTGCCGTTTGCAAAACCAAAGAGCATGTACCCGCTATAGTCTTTGGCAAGTGTGAGATACACTACACGCTCACCTGTATCCATGCCGAGTATGTTTGTGAGATATTCGCCTAGCGCGCTGGCTTTGCAGTCGGGCAGGTCATAGATTTTTGCCTTATAGACATTGCATTTGTCGGTAAACAGGAGAAGCTCGTCGCGGTTTGTGGCCTCCAGCTCCTGTGCGATATAGTCGTCATCCTTTAAATATTGTGTGTCGGCAGAGCGGAGAGATACGAGTGATATTTTTTTAATATAATTTTGCCCCGTCAAAAAGAGCTTTAGGTTATAGTCATCTATGAATGCCTCTTCCGGGGGTGCAGGAGCCTCTTCTTCTGCGATGATTTGGGTACGGCGCGGCGCACCGTATTTTTTTATTATTTCTTTTAATTGGGTGATTATTAGCTCACGGATTTTTTCGTCACTGCCATGTATGGTATTTAGGTCGGCGAGTTCTTTTTCCAAGTTTTTTCGCTCATCAATGCGGTTTTGCAGATATTCGCGGTTAAGATGACGCAGTTTTATTTCTGCGATAAACTCCGCCTGTGCGGTTGTGATAGAAAAACCCTCCATCAGGTTAGGGATTACCTGCGATTCTGCCGAGGTCTCGCGTATGATTTTGATTGCCTTGTCGATGTCTAATATGATTTTTGCCATACCTTCTAGGAGATGCAGCTTTTCGGATTTCTTTTTTATATCATACGCCAGCCCCCGCTTTATGCATTTGATTCTAAAAATCGTCCACTCTTCCAGTATTTCTGCTATTCCCATGACCTTAGGGCGGCCATCTATCAAAAAGTTGAAATTGCAGTTAAAACTGTCACGCAGTGGCGTTAGGACATATAGCCGATGCATAATCTGCTCGGCGTTTGCAGTTTTTTTAATATCAATGGCGATTTTTAGCCCTTGCAAATCGGTCTCATCACGTACATCTGTGATGTCGCGTATTTTGCCCTGTTTTACAATGGCTACGATTTTGTCAATTACGGCCTCTATGGTAGTGGTGTATGGTATTTCAAAAATTTCTATACAACTGTTTTTTGCATCAAAACGATACCGCGCCCTTACCTTAAATGAGCCGCGGCCTGTTTCATATATGTTAGCCATTTCGTTGGGGTTAAAAATAAGCTCACCACCGGTAGAAAAATCCGGTGCGAGGAGAGTTTTTGTAATATCATGGCGTGGGTTTTTTAGCCATTTTATAGTCGTTTCGCATACTTCTTTCAGATTAAAACTACAAACGGTGCTTGCCATACCTACGGCGATGCCTTGGTTTGGGGTGACAAGCAGATTTGGGAATGTCGTAGGCAAAAGTACAGGCTCAAGCATGGTAGAGTTGTAGTTATCCACCATATCGACCACACCTTTGTCAATATCACGAAAAACCTCACGGCAAACCTCATCCAGCCTTGCCTCCGTATATCGGCTCGCTGCATATGCCATATCCCGAGAAAACTGCTTTCCAAAGTTACCCTTGCTATCCACAAAAGGGTGGATAAGTGCGTCATTGCCTCGTGTGAGCCGCACCATCGTCTCATATATAGCCCCATCGCCATGCGGATTGAGTCTCATGGTTTGCCCCACTATATCGGCAGATTTGATTCTGCGCCCGCCACCGCTAGTGGAACCACCCAGAAGCCCCATCCTGTACATGGTGTAAAGGAGCTTTCTGTGCGCTGGCTTAAAGCCGTCGATTTCAGGTATTGCCCGAGAAACAATTACACTCATCGCATATGGCATATAGTTAAGCTCCAGCGCGTTTGTTATGGGCTGTTCTATTATGTGGTTTTCGGGTGCGTCAGTGGAGCGAAGTGCTGTTTTTTTTGGCACAATTTTCAGTCCTTTTTATGTGTTTCATTAGACTAGACTTAGTAGACCTTGTTGTATTTGCAAATATGAAACTGACGAAAAATCCGTAGTATCAACATAAATCCTATCGCTACCAAAGCAAAAATCTTTATCATGCTTGCCTATATTAATATACTGCTCCAAAGAGATTTGTGGCTTTGAGCCACCCATTACATGTAGCCTTCTGTCATTAAATCGGCGATGAGCAATTTCAAACGATGTGTCAAAATGGACATTTACTGTTCGATAATTATATTTTTTCACCAGACCATCTATCGTCGGTATTATTTCGTTATCAAAGCCAAACTCCATTATTAACGGAGACGACGATTTCATCACATCTTCACACAGCGTCCAGTATTGAGAAAATGGAATGGAGGATGTCCCTGCTTCTTCCCAAACCTCGTCCCAAACCTCGTCCAGTGACAGTAGCTTAATGCACATCTCTTTTGACAGCCACTCAGCAAAGCTTGTTTTGCCTGTCGCAGGCATACCGGATACAATTATCAACATTTTTTCCATCTGCGGTCGTGGGTCAAAGTACAAGTCACTTGCCTTCTTATGTGTAGTCAATATCCACCTCTATGTTATTTTCCCCGCCGGGTGTTATTTCTACAGCATATTTGGCGGGGTCTGCATAGTCCACGTATACATCAGCCTTTAGGCTGTTTTTGTCATAATTTTTCCACATAAACATACGAGTTTTTACTTTGCATCGCTGACCTTTTTCGTTTGTGTACATGCACTCTGCGTACAATACGGGCATAGTACCCATATTCACATATGGCACAGGCACGAGGTTTACGATTTCTGCGGCAAAATGTTGACCCTCCTGCTTATAAAATGCTAATTTTTGGGTTTTGTTATGAGAAACGATGGCCAAGACGATTCCGCATATAAGCCAAATCAAACCCTGCGCAGACACTGTATAAAACACAATAAGTCTGTCACCATCATCCGGCACAAACATTGCAATCACCAGCCCCAGCACAAATAAAAACAGCCCAACCCCCACCGATATTTTCCAAAAAATCGAAAGCGGGTGCCTTAGTATCATTCTTTTCATACTATTCTCCTTTACACTCTCAACACGCACTACACAGGCATACCATATTGTGCGATTTGTTTTTTCCAGCTATCCTCCAGAGCGTTTGACATTCTTTCAAGTATGTCACGGCCTTGCGGTATGTTATGCCCACTGATACAAGTTTCGAATGGATATTTTTTATAAATTTCTATCATCCTTTCGAATGTGGGGATGTCTGTACCGATGTACGGAACAGGGTGAGAGGGTGTATCGCCGATGTTGTCACCCGCGTACAGGATTTTGTCACATTCGTCATACACACTGATACAGTCTGCTGTATGCCCGGGTGAATGAAAAATAGTCACATGGTCCTCAGGAAAATGCAAAACATCCTCAAAGGTCATGTTTGGCAGACATTTGACAGCCTCGCCTGAGATGTAGCTACTATGCTTGGCTATATCGGAGTCCCAGTCCGTATATTTGCGCAAAAGCGGATGAGCAATGATTATGCTGTTTTCAAAAGCACAATTGCCCCATATATGGTCCCAGTGGCTGTGAGTGTTGATTACGACTACGGGTTTTCTGTTTTCTTTGACCTTAGAAATAACAGGCGCGACACTCCCGCTCCCAAAACCCGTATCTATTACAAAATTATGCCGCTCCCCGAGGATAAGTCCTATATTTAGGTCACAGTCCAATTGTTCAAACGGCCGATGTAGCGAAAACATAAAATTACGTTCTGTTATTTTAATTTCCTTCATCTTCATCGCGCTCTTTCTTTTTCTTTTTTTTAGGCTTGGTAGAAACAACCATCGTGTCTATCACCCATGCCGCAATAAAAACAAGCCATGCGTGTGTCCAATATCCCCATCCAAAACTAAGCCACAAAAAAATAATAGCCGCTAATCCATAAATAGAAATCTTTAGCTTACTCGTCCTAAAATAATGGAAAACTACAGTAAGCAACCACGCCCCCACAAAAACAAGCCATCCCGGATGCCACATCCCCCAATAAATACCGATTATCAAATAAATGAGCGTAGCCAGCGGATAGATTCCCTTTTCAAAATTAATGCCATACTCTCGTGTTATGTGCAGGATGCCATCCTCACTTGTGGTTTTTGTTTCATCGGGGGTCACTTTTGGTTCATTATCATTCATTTTTTCACTCCTCATCGTTTTTTCCGTTAAACCGGAATATGCACTCACAGCCTAAATGAAATTTATTGTTATAGTCTTGTCAAAAACATCCAACTCGACATTTTCTATTTCTCTCACCTTTTCTCCGATATAACCTTGGTTATCGAGACGAAGCGGTCGATTTTTAGTTACATCTAGTATCTTGAATAGCCCATGTCGTTTTACTCCATCTCCTCGGTTTAGGTGTTTTTTCCCGCATAACCTTACATTAATGTTACATATTCATATTTATCCAGCCTTCCTTTTCTATGTATTTTGCAAATTTATCTGCATCCATTGTCAGAATTTCTTTAAAGTACAGCCCTTTATACCGCTCAAGATTAAAATCTATTTGCGTCATATCTGCTATATCGAATATGCCCTCTATTGCTTCATCAAGTGCGCTTTCTATTTGTTCGCCATAAACAACGATGAATGTAATATTGTTTCTTGCAAACTCCCTGTCTTTCTGTAAAATATCCATAAGTGCAAGTAAACTTTCCAATGCCTTTTGTCTAAGCGCATTAGATTTACACTCTCTTTTTGAAATTTTAAACTCTATCAAATTAATATCTTCATCTGTTGAAAAATATAAACAATCTGCCGATTTTGGTAAGTCAGTACTCCTTATACCCCTTTGCATAGGCAACGAAAAAGCTCCTGCATTTAATAAACCCCGATAATATTTTTCTTTCACCTTATCAAAGTTTACAGCAAGTATTTCAGAAATGGCAGCAAAACGACCATCGCCTGTTTTAGATATTTCTTTAAGCGTGTCTAAGCCTTCTAAAAATTGACTTACCTTTTCAATATTCATTAGCATACTCCTCGTTTTTTAGCAGCTGCAAAGGATACGCCATTGTCTTATATATTTCGTCTATCTTATCAGTGACATCATTAATAGTCGCTGCATTAACATCACATTGGTAGTATTTGCATTTTTTTTCTATGCAATGTTTTATAGCATACACCTCTACAGCCCTTAAAAAATACAAACTGTGGGTATTAATCAACATAACGACATTGAAGTCCTTTTGTATAAGAACAATTAACTCCGCAAGTGCAATTTGCCATTCCGGGTGCAAATGTATTTCCGGCTCATCTAAAATAAGAATATCACCGGATTTTAGACAATTGTTCATGATTAATGTCTTAATGATTATAAATGTTTTTAGACCTGTAGACACGTTTCCTATGTTATACGAGGCATCCCCTTCGCTGTATACATATGACCCTCTTTTTGCAGATTTTAGACTTCCCGAGCAAACCCTATTAATAATTTCGAAAGCACGACTAAGCTTTTTTTCCTTTAAAATATCCCCCAGTGGATTTGTCTCGGACTCCATAGAATCATCAATACAGCGCAGTAAATGGGACTGGCGGTTTGAACTTTGTCTATGAATAGGGAGAAAGCCATTTCTCAAAACCCTTGGCCTCAGCATTCGTTTATCCAAAATAAATGGATTATCAATGTAAAATGCCTCTTTATTAAACGATGCAAACTCCGGATTATTAAATATTTCTCCCTCTTTTATTACCAATTCAATTGTAATATTGTCATTTGATAGCGCGATTTTAGACGAATTATCAGGAGAATGCATGTTCTCAAGTTGCCCATTAAACTCATCTCGCAACTTGTTTTCAATAAAACGTTTCAAAACCATATTGTCGGGAACAGACATTATCTCATGCATTTCATTTGCTAGGTCATTTATATCTTTTTCATCTAAAGTTTTCAATAAATGGCTCTTTGATACCCACTCTGTTAAATACTCAACACTCCCGGCTAGTTCTTCATCTTCAAACAGCTCGTTAAGTAAGGGTGTAATTATATACGAAGGAATACTCATACTTTCATTGTTACAAAAGGAGTATAGCAACCGGCTTAACTCTCTTTGCTTATCCAATTCGACCTGTGAGTCGTCGTAACACAATCCATTAATAACAGAAAATAAAACCTTGCCGACTGTACTTTTACCAGAATTATTTTCACCTGCGATAACAGTTATCCCGCCCAACTTTACATCTGCGACTGCCAGCTTACCGATATTTCTAATATTCAATGTCATATCCAGTATCCTTTCTTCCATGCGATGTTTAAACCTACTATAATTCTACCCCGTCTCCGACAAATCTATATACAGATGTCCATACTCTTCGATAAAGTCTTTGCGGCCTTTTAGGTTATCACCTAATAGTATTTCAAACATCTCCTGCGTTTTTGCGGCATCGGTAGGGATGACCTGTACAAGGCGGCGTGTGGCGGGATTCATTGTTGTCTGCCACATCATTTCGGGTTCGTTTTCGCCCAGACCCTTTGAACGTTGGATATGGGCTTTTGTGCCTTTTTTATCGGCGTTGGTGAGTATGTCTGATTTTTCTCGCTCGGTGTAGGCAAAGTATGTGTTTTTGCCTACTGTGATTTCGTATAGAGGCGACTCGGCAATAAACACCTTGCCTTGCTCGATTAGTGTAGGCGTGAGGCGATACAGCATGGTGAGGATTAGTGTGCGGATATGGTAGCCGTCGTAGTCGGCATCTGTACATATGATAATCCGATTCCAGTTTAAGCGGTTGATGTCAAAGTCAGAGAGGTCTTTAGCCCGAGACTTGTCACCACGTTTTATTTCTACGCCACAACCTAGGACACGCAATAAGTCGGTGATGATTTCGTTTTGCAAAATACGATTGTATTCAGCCTTTAGGCAGTTAAAAATTTTGCCGCGTACAGGCATGATTGCTTGGAACTCGGCATCGCGCCCAAGCTTACATGAACCCAGAGCGGAGTCGCCCTCTACAATGTACAACTCACGACGCTTATTATCCTTTGTGCGGCAGTTGACAAATTTTTCTACGCGATTGTTTAAATCTATTTGACCCGTGAGCTTTTTTTTGAGAGCGACACGGGTTTTTTCTACGGATTCTCGACTGCGTTTGTTTGCCAATATTTGTGCGCAAAGTCGGTCTGCGTCGGCTTTGTTTTCGATAAAATAAACCTCTAGCTGTTTTTTTAAAAACTCTGTCATAGCTTCTTGTATAAATTTATTTGTGATGGCCTTTTTTGTCTGGTTTTCGTAAGAAGTCACAGTCGAAAATGAACTCGTAATCAAAATAAGGCTCTCTTCTATATCCGGGAAGCTAATCTTTTTTTCGTCTTTTTTGTAGTGATTACCCGACTTTAAATAAGCATCGATTGCCGAAACAAATGCCGTGCGTACTGCCTTATCAGGTGCGCCGCCATATACCAGATGGCTGGAGTTGTGATAATATTCCAACACGCTGACATCGTTTGAAAAACAAAAGGTGATGTCAAACTTTAGTTTATAATCCTGTTGGTCCTCGCGGTCACGCCCCTGTGTTTCGCAGGTGAGCAGATATGGGTCGGTTAGTGCTGTCTCTCCGGCGAGTTCTCGGATATAGTTGTTTATTCCGTTTTCGTATCGAAATGTGAAGGTCTCGCCGCCTTCTTCGTCCTTCAAAATAAATGTCAATCCATCGTTTACGATGGCCTGCCGTTTAAGCATATCCTGATACCATTCCAACGGAACAGCAATGTCCGTAAATACATCACTGTCGGGTCGCCAGTTTACTTTAGTCCCTGTCTGTTTTCCGCCGAACGGCTCTTTTCGCATGTCTCCCGCGATTTCGCCTTTTTCAAAATGGAGCTTGTACTTCCATCCCTCACGCACAATCTCCGCATCCATATACTCCGAAGAATACTGCGTAGCACAAAGCCCAAGCCCATTAAGCCCTAAGCTAAATGCATAGTTAGCGTCATCGTCGTTATTTGCATATTTGCCGCCTGCGTACAGCTCACAAAACACCAGCTCCCAGTTATATCTCTGCTCGGCGGTGTTAAAATCTACAGGCACACCACGCCCATAGTCCTTGACGGTAACAGAAAAATCCGCATGTCGTGTAATCTCTATCCGTTTGCCATAGCCTTCTCGTGCTTCGTCTATAGAATTGGAAATGATTTCAAAAATCGCGTGCCTACAGCCCTCAATCCCATCCGAGCCAAAAATAACTGCGGGTCTCTTACGTACCCTATCCGCCCCTTTTAGAGCGGTTATACTCTCGTTACCATATTCTTTTGCCACTTAATATCACCTACGTAAAATTATTCGTATTAAATTAACATAATTATTGCAAAAGTTCAAAGGAGTGTTGGTCGCGCAGGTAGCGCAAGTCCATAAAACCCGGGATGTCCGGCGGGATTTCGTTTACTGCGGCGACTATCCAGCGGATTCTTTCGTCCGCACCTATGAGTGAGTTGCCCACATTAAATTCTTTGTTTGCATCTATGATTATGCGTATGTTTGTGGGGTCGGCGACGTTTATATGCGATACGCGAGGTGCCAGGTTGTGGTGGTTTATGAGCTGTGCATATTGCACAATTATATTAAAAGCTGTAGCATCGGGGACTTCTAGGATTTCGCCAAGTTGGAAACGAGTAAACTCAAGCCCTTCGAGGATGGGCAGCGGGTCTGATGTAGAAGAACGAATTTCCAGTACGCGGCCATGGTCATCGAGGAATAAAAAACTGCCGGGTATATGCTCTACATAGGCGGTTAGGCGACGTTCTGAAATATAGACATATAGACGGTCAGGAAGGACACGCTCAAAGGTGACATCGGAGATATACATATTTTGTGCCAATCGTCCGCGAGCCGTACCTGTGTTAAAAAAGAGGAGATGGGTAGTGGACGTAGTTTCGAGACGTGTTAAGACTTCCTCACGCGACACACGCATATTACCTTCTATTACAATTGTGCTGATGTGAAAATATGGCGAAAACAAAAAAATAAGGGCGGCTAATGTTATTGCACAGATAATAGCCGCCGAAATAAATCTTATTTTACGTATGCGTACAAAGCGCGCTTTCTCGCGCACTTCTTCTTCTTCGTGTAGCCATGTGAAGGTAGGCTCTTTAGTAGGCTCGCTCATTTTTTAAACGCGGTATACCACGTAATAAAGCGTTCCCGATGTAGGTTTGCTACCCATTCTTTGTAAATGAGATACATTTTACCATTATACTTGAAGGATTCTTTCCAATATTTTATTTTTCCGTTTGCCGTGCGTTGTTCGTTTAGATTGCTACGTGTTTCGATTTCTCGAAAAATGGGTGTGCGCACTCCAAACACGGATTGGGAATACTCGGCAGTGGTCAGCTTGCGTACCTCTGCTGTGGGAATGAGGTCGTTGGCAGAGAGTTCTTCAAAGCGGTCTTTTATCCATTTTCGGATAGAGCCTTCTACTTTTATTTCTACAGGTGGTGCCGGTGGCAGTTTCTCTTGTTTTTTACGTGGGGCTTTTTCGGGCGTAGTGGAATAAATAAACGGCTCACCATCGGGTAAGTTAAACACAGAGTTATACTTGCTTCCGCTTTCGGAAGTAATAAGTAAGCCCTTAACATCCTCCATAATCGTACCCTTAGCCGTCTCACGCGGCGCGATAAGCAACACATTATCCTCTATAGAATGGATACAAAAGGGGCTACCCGTCAAAATAAAACGCACAAACTCACTCACACGTTTAAATCCATGCTGTTGTGCCTTAAAATCGGGCAAATAATAGCTCATGTAGTTAGTAAAAACGGATACTTCCAAGCCGGGTAAATCTTCTGTTTCTTCTACAAAAAGAGCCTCAACCATACGTCGCACGGTATGAAAGCACCCACAACGGTCGTTGCGGTCGCTCCAAATCTCAATCCCTGCATTAATCAAAACCTCCGAATACCTAGACCTCGGGAAATTAGCAAGACAAACGGGTGGTGTCGGAGTTTCTGCCACAGGCACTATCTCTGCCTTACTCTTCCTACGCGAAGAAGTCGCAATGATGGTAGAATCCGACTTCTCCAGCGCGATAAAATAGTCACATGAGTTCCTAAAAATATTATTTGTTATTTTATCAAAACTGCATCCGATGACCCTTTTGCCATGCTCATGCAACTTTTTTGCCAAAAAGGCAAATATGCCGTCACCCGACGCTATTACATAGTTTTCAATCTCCGGCCTTTTATTAACCAAATCCACCGCATCTATGATTAAACTCACGTCGGCAGAGTTTTTCATCTTGTCATTTTGATTTGTATTAAAAATATGGACAGGCTCAATCCCTACTTGCAAAACCGAGCTACGCAGATTCCTGTTAAGTGGCAAAGCCCAGTCGGCATAAGCCCTCTGGATGGAAACACCATTAATGCCGTCCAACTCTAAGACCCGCCGATAGATTTCGTCCAGATGTAAGACGGTATTAGTTTTTCCGCTAAATAAGCCCATCAAATTCTCTATATCATAAAAAATTGCTGTGTTACAGACCATATATTTGCTCCTTTTTTAGCTCGACCAAAACTTTGACATTTACGGCATTATAACATGATAAATCTCGTAATTGCAATTTTATTTTAGATTTTATGTAAAATATCGTAATGATTATGCGGATTGTGCCTTATAGTGAGTCTTTTGAATAATGTTTTATCAGGGCTGTGTTTTTATTATTTTCCAGATAATCCTTGCAGATTTCAGTAATATTGTATATTCCTTTGGCTATTTTCTCAAACCAGTTATAGTTATTGGAACGCAAAATGTTATATGTATCACTTTCGCAACCCATTTCTTTGAGGCTTTTTGCAGAAAGAGGGCCGTTTTTTTCGATTAGGCAGGCTATTTTTATACAACGCTCACGATAGGCGGTGTTTATGATGGTTTTTGTTGTACCACCCGGGCTGTCAACTGTACGGCCGCTTATTTCTTTTTTTATAATAGCGGCCCTTTTTGTCTCCTTGCGGGAGCGTTTCGTTGACTCGGGGAATGATATAATCTCTGCGTGTTTGACCGGACTGTCCAGGGCTACGGTGATAAGGCCGATTTCCAACTTTTTAAGCAATTTCTTTAAGGCGCGGAAGGTTTTTTCATTAGCACGGCGAGGACGCGGTATAGCTATGAATATGTGTGGGGTAGCTGTTTGGCGTTCCATGGCTTGGTAGATTAATGTTATGTTGGCAGAGAGCTTCATCTCTACGACCCAGAGTTCGCTGTTTTCATCCTCACCCCTTACCGCCGCTATATCACAGCCCTTTACCTCCCCACGCACAATAAAACCTTGCGAGATAAGCAAGGTTTTGATAGGGTCATATAGGTCAGATTCGGAGTATTTTTTCATTATATCCTCAACATCTTTTTACACATCCAGGTTGCGAACCGTACTTGCAAATTCCTGTATAAACTCGCGCCTTGGCTCTACCTTGTCACCCATCAGCTGTGTAAACAACAAGTCGGCGGCTATTGCGTCGTCAAGGGATACACGCAGGAGCATACGTTTTTCCGGGTCCATTGTGGTTTCCCATAGCTGGTCTGCGTCCATTTCGCCGAGACCTTTGTAGCGTTGGATGGGTTTTATGCCTTCGCGCCCAATGTCATTTAAGATATTTCTTAGCTCATCGTCACTAAATGCATAATATTGGTTTTTGCCTTTTTCCACTTTGTAAAGTGGCGGTTGTGCGATATACACAAAACCGTCGTCGATTAGGTCAGGCATAAAACGATACATAAATGTAAGCAATAATGTACGGATATGCGAGCCGTCCACATCCGCGTCAGTCATAATTACAATTTTGTGATAGCGTAGTTTTTCTATGTCAAAATCTTCGTGGATGCCTGTACCAAATGCTGTAATCATCGCACGGATTTCCTTGTTTTCCAGTATTTTGTCCAAGCGTGCTTTTTCTACATTCATTATTTTTCCTCGGAGAGGGAGGATTGCCTGTGTACGGGGAAGTCGTGCATTTTTGGCACTGCCGCCTGCGGAGTCACCCTCTACGATAAAGATTTCGCATAATGCGGGGTCTTTTTCAGAACAATCAGAAAGCTTACCCGGTAAACGCCCGCCTTCGAGTACGGATTTGCGCTGCACGAGTTCGCGTGCTTTTTTAGCAGCTTCGCGTGCGCGTGCGGCAAGCAGACCTTTGTCAATGATGGCTTTGCCCACAGCAGGATGCTCTTCGAGAAAATACGCCAAATTTTCTGACAAAACGGACTCTACGGCGGTTCGGGCTTCGGAGTTATTTAGTTTTGCCTTTGTCTGGCTCTCAAATTGCGGTTCTTCTACTTTAATACTTATAACGGATGCGATACCCTCACGCACATCATCTGTGGATAGATTTTTTTCGTTATCCTTCAAAAGCTTAAATTTACGTGCATAGTCATTTACGGTTTTTGTCAAACCTGCACGGAAACCCGTGACATGTGTACCACCGTCTGCTGTGTTGATATTATTTACAAAAGCGTAGGTGTTTTCTATGAAGCCGTCATTATGTTGCAATGCTATTTCTACATGTACGTTTTCGTATCTGGCCTCGCAATAGAATATTTCTTCTACCAGTGGTGTTTTGTTCTTGTTTATAAATGCAACAAACTCTTTTATACCACCGTCGTATTTATATGAGCGATAGCGATGTGGGTCGCGTCTTTCGTCTACCAAGTCAATTTTCAGACGTTTTGTTAGGAAGGCGGTCTCTTGCAGTCTTTGTTTTAATGTTTCGAAATTATATTCCAGTTCTTCAAAAATCTCGGGGTCGGGCTTAAAATGTACGAGTGTACCTGTTTCGGAAGTATCGCCGATGATGGTGAGGTCTGTTTCTTTAGGCCCGCGAGAAAATCTTTGCTCATGGATTTTTTCGCCATCATATACCCGCACAATCAGCCACTCTGACAACGCATTTACTGCCGAAGCACCTACTCCGTGTAATCCTCCTGATACCTTGTATCCGCCCGAGCCAAATTTGCCACCCGCATGTAATACCGTAAAAATAACCTCAACGGCAGGCAGTCCTGTCTGTGCTTGTATGCCTACAGGTATGCCGCGCCCATTATCTCTTACAGAAATCGAATTGTCGGGATGTATTGTCACAATAATCTCGTCACAAGCGTCCATCAACGCCTCATCCACGGCATTGTCTACGATTTCATATACGAGGTGATGCAGTCCCTTTGCGGCTGTCGAGCCGATGTACATACCCGGTCGTTTTCTGACTGCTTCCAAACCTTCCAGTACCTGTATATTGTCTGCTGAATATTCTTGTAAATTAGACATTTTTTATTACTCCCTTTTCCATGTGCAATAATTTATAATTTTTAAAATTGTACTCCTCGATGCCTGTGCAGGTTACTATTGTTTGTAAATCGTTAATGTTTTCTAATAAATATTTTTGCCTGTGTTTGTCCAGCTCGGAAAGCACATCATCTAATAAAAGGATTGGTGTTTCGTTTTTACTTTGCTTTATTATTTCGATTTCAGCGAGTTTTGCAGAAAGTGCAGCTGTACGCTGCTGACCTTGTGAGCCAAAATGACGTGCAGATATGCCATTTATAGAAAATTCTATATCATCTGTGTGTATGCCATCGGAGGTTGTACCACGCATGATGTCACGCTCATGTGATTTTTCCAGTATACGAGCAAAGTTCTCTGTAGTTACACTTGGTTTGTATTCCATCCTTAGATTTTCTGTATCCTGCGTTATCTTTTTGTGTATTTTATTTGCTGTTTTATTTATTTTTTTTATAAATGCCATGCGAGTGTTTATTATTCTTTGGCCATAGTTTACCAATTGCTCATCCCATATGCTGAGACTGTCACGAGCAGATTTGTTTTTTTGCAAAGATTTTAACAATGCGTTTCGTTGTTTTAAAGCCCTGTGATACTCACGCAGGTCATTATAGTATACAGGAGAAAGCTGACATATTTCCATATCCATAAAACGGCGGCGTTCGGAAGGACCTGCTTTTATCAGGCGAAGGTCTTCGGGCGAAAACATAACAACAAGCAATTTACCAAACAAATCTTTCATGTGGCGCATAGGCAAAAAATCTATATTTATGCTCTTTATGGTCTTTTTTCCTTGTTGAAGATTGGCTTCTATTGTGGATGACATTGTAGCACGTTCTGTTTCTATACATATGGATGCGGCAGATTTTTCGCGATTAATCAGTTCTGCATCGTTGCGAGCGCGTAGTGAGCGTCCAAATGCACAAAAATAAATTGCTTCAAGGAAATTGGTTTTCCCTTGTGCATTATTACCATATATTATATTTACAGTAGGCGAAAGCTCTTGTTTTTTTATAGAGAGATTCCTATATCCGTTTGCAGATAGATTTTTTATAACCATGGAGCTATGCAGGCGGACGAAGCGGCACAATAAGGTATCGGAAACCACGCTCACTATCCATTCCACGGACGGTACATGGTGATAATGTGGTATTAAATTTAACAATGACACGTTCTTCTTCTACAGCTCGCAGTACATCTATAAAATATTTTGGATTAAAATATATTATTAGGTCTTTTCCTTCTGTTTCACAAGGTACACCATCTTCTACTTGGCCGCGGTCGGACTGTGCTGTGATAATAAGGTCATCATCATTGACTTCTATTTTAACCGGGAGCATACGATTTTCTGACGCTACAAGGATTGCACGCTCAAATGCGTTAAGCAATTGCACACGGTCGGTGACTACTATAGTAGAATAATCCTCGTTATAAATTTGGTCATATCTGATAAAATCACCTGTGAGTATTCCTGATACAAGCCTAAATTCTTTTGTCTCAAACACGGCTTTGCTTTTTGTAAAATAAAAAGTGATTTCTTCTTCGCTGTCAGGGAGTATTCGGCTTAGTTCATTTAATGCGCGACCGGGTACTACCGCACTACTGTCAGGAGTATCTTCTCCCAAAAATGTAGAGCAATAAGAAATCCTAAACATATCTATGGCTACTATTTCTAATATATTATTTTTTATTTCCATTTTTTCGCCTGTGATTATGGGTTTTGTAGAATCAAGAGAAACAGAAAAAATCGTTTGTTTTATCATATCTTTGAGCAGATTAGATTTTATATTGTAGCGGTCTGCACTTTCCAGTTCGTTTTCTGATACAACAGGAAATTCTTCTGCCGGTTGTCCGGACATTTTTAGACGAGAACGGCCGCTTTTGCAGATTGCATTGTATTTGTCATCCACTTCTATCATTATGGAATTGCCGGAAGTTTTTCTTATAATGTCCGTAAAAAGTTTTGCATCCAGAGCAATTGCTCCTTGTTGCTCTACCTGTGCCTCTATGGTAGTAGTCTGTATACATATTTCTTTATCATTGCCAATCAATGTTAGCCCATCATCCGTAGCTGTAAGCAATATGCATTCTAAGATGGGGCTGGTGGTACGTGTAGATACGGCTCGTCCGACAAGAGTGAGCGCGTCTTGTAGTTTATTTCTGTCACATGTAAAAATCACGAAATCACCTATTTATAATATTATTTATAAGTAGTAGCAGTACTAGGCTCTGTGGATACGTGGAAAAGTAGTTGTAGGGTACATAATCATTGGTTTTTTGCGGAGGATAAGCCTGTAAAAATCCTGTGCAAATATATGTGAGTTGTTATAGTTTATGTGGATAAAATATTTATTCGTCTTTTATTCTTAACTCCAGCCTCTCGACTATGTTGCGGATTTTTTCGTCTTGTTCTATTTCTGCTGTGATTTTGTTGCAGGAGTGTATAACAGTCGTATGGTCACGGCCACCAAAAAATTGACCTACCGCAGGGAGTGGAGTGTCGAGGATTTTTCGGATAAGGTACATAGCTATTTGGCGCGGCAATACTATATTTTGGGTACGTTTGCGGCCGTTTAGGTCCTCTATGGTTACATTAAAGTGATTGCATATTGTTTGCCTAATCGACTCCATGGTGATGGGTGGTTTTTCTTTGCCTACAAGTTGGTCTTTTAAGGCTTGGCGTGCGAGTTCCATGGTAATTGTGGCATTTGTCAGGCGAGAGTATGCAATGATTTTGTTAAATGCACCTTCCATGTCGCGTATGTTTGAGATTATATTTTTTACAATAAATTCTTTGATTTCTGAAGGGAAGTCTATTTTTTCCAGATTAATTTTTTTGTCGAGTATGGCCGTACGGGTTTCGTAGTCCGGGATGGATACGTCGGCGAGCAGACCGGAGGCAAAGCGTGAAGTAAGGCGCGGCTCAAGTGTAGTAAGCTCGCTCGGTGGAATATCGGATGTTAGTACGATTTGGCGATTTAATGATGTCATATGGTTATATGTGTGGAAAAGTTCTTCCTGTGTTTCTATTTTGCCATCGAGGAACTGCACATCGTCTATGAGCAAAACATCTACATTGCGGTATTTTTTACGGAATGCAGGTGTGGTTTTTTCTCGTATAGAGGTAATAAACTCGTCTGTAAATGTGGAGGCAGGGACATATAACACGATAAGTTTTGGATTTTCGTCATAGATTTGGTTTCCGATAGAGTGGATTAGATGGGTTTTGCCAAGGCCAACACCTCCGTACAAAAAAAGAGGGTTGTACTCCTCGGCAGCTCCCGGAGAATCTGCTACGGCACGAGAACCTGCATATGCCAACTCATTACATTTGCCTGATACAAATGTATCGAATGTATAGCGAGGGCGTAGCCCGGTTTTGTTATAATTGCTCACTTTGCCGGAGCGTAGTGGGTCTGCTGAGTCCTCCGGTGAGATAATATGAACTTCTACATCTTGGTCTGTAAGAAAACGGATATATCTTGTGATTTCGCGGTGATGGCGTGATAGTGATGTTTTATAAAACTCTGAACGCGCCTTTAAGGTAAAAATACCGTCCTCATATGAAACGGGTACCACGGGCTTTATCATTGTTTCAAAGACAACTTCTGAAAGAGATTGTGAAAGCATTTCTTTTGCATTATTCCATATGTCGTTAATATCCACAGAAAAACCCTCCAAAAATAGGTGAAAAAAGAGAGTTATCAACATTTCTACAGAAAGTTATCCACAGAATGTTAATAAATTTGAATTCCCCCATTAATTATTTTAACAAATTTATGGTAAGTTATCAACATAAATAACATGTCTGTGGAAACATGCTGTTATTTTTTTTCCGGAAATTCTGCGAGAGTCGATTACGGTAGAATAATTTATTTCTATTGTTTGACGAGAAGTGGGGGTAGAAAGCTCAAGTGCTGTGGGAATATATATTATTTCTTCCCATACATAACCGTGATGGACAGAGCGTGTCCAACGTAGATTTTCGGATAATGTCGAGCGTTCCAGTGTTTGCAAAAAGTGGTCGGAGGTAGTAGCTATATTATAAGCAGCAATAAGTTGTGGCTCTGTAGAAATAGAAAAATCGTCTCGGTACATACGATTTAATGTAAAATTGTCAGCATATGCAATCAGCCCGAGCCGCGGAAAATTTTGCAGAGCATCATAGATTCTTTCTATTTCTTCGGAGGCTTGTCGGACTCTGTAACGGTAGTCACCTCGGGTAAAGTGGCTCACGCCAAGCGGTAGTGCCATAAGTGGCTTATGTTGATGGAAAGAATGATAAAATGTTTCAAAGTTGGTAAGTACATCGGTAAAACCTCTTTCAGTATCCCAACAAGCAAGCAGAGGCAACGCAACCCAGTCCACCGCAAAATGCCCCGGATAAAAAGGATTTGACGGTGTAGCAGTATGAGAAGGTGCGACCCATACAAATGCCGCCATAGGGGCGTGAGCATGGAAAGCATTACGTGCCTGACGAAAAAGCAGAGTATACTCCGTAGGCATACGTGTATGTGTCTCGTCAGGATAAAAAACAATAAACATAGGCAAATTAAACGAGCCGAGGCGATGTGCCAGATGGATTAATAATTCCATCTCGGGGATGTCATCGAGGTCTGGGTTTGTGGGTGGATGTATAATCAGCATGGGTGTAGCACGCGAGGCTATACAATGTAAAACCCAAGAAATCGGAATTTCTTCACCCAAGTCCATCTCATGTACAAAAACAGCATGACGTTTACCCGCCGCATATTCAAATTCTCTGATAGCGGTACCTTCTGTTAGCCATGCGGCTAAATATATGCCTTCTATAGGCTCATACATAGCAGGAGTCGCTTCACTGCGATAAAATATAGTAAACGGTTGCGGTGCATTTTCTTGTGCCTTGATTACTGTTTCGGAGACAGTAACACTGCGCGGTATGCCTATGATTTGCGGCGGGTTTTCTGTCATACATGAGGTCAATATAAACAGCAAAGGCAATAAAAAAATCTTTTTCATTTTTAGGCTCTCTCAATTTAAGAATGTTTCTTAAATTCTAGCCTCTATGTAAGGTTTTAATACATTATTGAGCCGCGTTTTGTATATACGACGGTACAGATTGCGCCGATGATGCCTACAAATCCGATAAAAATGAATGCGATGTTGAGTCCAAACAGATATGAAATTTGACCCATAACAAACGGCCCTAAAAACATACCTATACCGTAGACCGCTTGAAAAAAACCCATGGCTGTAGCGCGTCGAGGGGTCGGTATGGAATATATGCACAGGCCGAGTAACAATGTGCCAAGGATAGCCGCGCCTATACTTGTGACGATTTGAACCAAAAAGAGCATGGTGAGGGTGCTTGAGAATGGAATAAACGCACTCCCGATGCCGGAGAGGATAAATCCGATGACCAGAGTAGTACAAACGCCGAGTTTGCGAGGCATTATGGAGCCTGCAAGGGGAGCCATAAAAATCCCCGGTACGGTAGAAACAACACCAAGCAAACCCAGTTGCAGTTGTGTGGCATCCAGCAGTGATGCGGCGAGTGGCACAAAACCAAAGGTGGTGGCGAAGGCAATAAACATAGAAATAATGCCGAGGACAGAACATGCCAAAAGCTGTTTATCTTTTGCGACTTCGAGCAGTTGAAGCAGTGAGGGTGCAGTGGGTGTTTCTGACGGTTTTTCTTTTATAAAAAGCCCCATTACAAGGCCGATTATGCCGCCTGCCGCACCCAATAAGAAGGCAAATTCCAGACCGAGGCGTTGTGCCAGCAGGCCACCGAGCAGCAGAGCCACCATGCGGCCCAGGGCGTTGTATGCGGAGAGATGACCCATGGCCTTTGTCGTTTTGGTTAAAGGATAGTAAGATGTACCGAGTACAGTAAATGTCACCCATGACGAGGCCGCCACGCCGCCTAATGCGCGTCCGAGCAGCAGGGCATATGGCGAAGGGATAAAAAAGACAACAAAACCTGCCGCCGCGGCAAATGCCATACCCAGCAGGACAAAAATCTTGCGTTTGCCTATTTTGTCAGAAAATAACCCGAGCGGAAATCGGATGACCATCTGGGTAAAGCCATACGCGCCTGTGATTAGCCCGATAAGGCGCAGGTCTGCACCCATATACGAAGCGTAGGGGGCTACATATGGTACATATGCATAGAGCGAAAACCAGAAGAAGGCTGTCACAAGATAAAAAAGATATGAGCGGTTATGATTTGCCATTATGTTCATCCTTTCGGATACTCATCAAAGTATAAAAACATTGACATTATATACATAAGATGTAAAAATTAACAAAGTTTAATACGATACAGGAAAGGAAATTTGTATGACAGAGATAAAAAAGGACGGTGGAGGATTTGTCCGAATCAGTGATGAGGTACTCATGGTAATTGCAGGTACAGCGGCTATGGAAGCCGAAGGTGTACTTCGACATGCATGGCTTGTTGGGGGGAAACCCGCCCGAAAACAAATGGCAAAATGCACAAAAGTAACAGTAAAAAATAAAACAGTATCTATTAGCATATCTATAGCGGTACGTTTTGGGGCAAAAATCCACGAGGTGTCTGTGGACGTGCAAAAGAAAGTAAAATCGGCAATCGAAACAATGACGGGTCTCACCGTCGCAGAGGTAAATGTCACGGTGAACACCATCATCGGAGAGAAAAAAGAAAAAACAAAAGCATGAGCCGCAAGACAGCTCGCCGCCATGCGTTTCACCTAATTTTTACGTTGCCTTATGATGTGACGGATGTAGAAAAGCTGGCCAAAACAAAGGCGGCTTATTTTGAGTATCTTGATGAGACTGAGCAAAAACGGCCAAAGGGTAAGGATGCAGAGTATGTAGACCGCGCTTTTTGGGGTGTATTTGAACGGATAGAACAGCTCGATGGGGTTATAGAAAATTTCTTGCGTGACTGGACAGTAAACCGCCTAAACAAGGCAGATTTGGCCATAATGCGTCTGGCTATATATGAGATGCTCTGCGAAAAAGATGTCCCGCTCGGTGCGGCAGTAAACGAAGCCATCGAACTCGCAAAAGAATATGGTGCGGACGATTCTCCCGCATTTATAAACGGAGTACTCGGCAATGTCTCCAGAGAAATAGAAAAAGGCCAAACAAAGATATGACACGCACGGTGTTTAGCGTCACACAGGTAAACCGCTATGTAAAAAAGTCATTGGAGGCAGACGCACTTTTGGCGGGGCTTTTTATCGAGGGTGAGCTTTCAAATTTTAACGCGCATTCCTCGGGCCATATGTATTTTACGCTAAAGGATGCAAATGCCGCCATGTCTGCCGTGATGTTTAAATCATATGCGGGTGGTTTGGAGTTTGAGCCAAAGAGTGGTATGAAGGTAATCGCCTTCGGGCATCTTTCCCTCTACGAAAAAACAGGCCAATATCAGCTCTATGTAGAGTTTTTGGAACCTGCGGGGATAGGCGGTCTACAGCTTGCCTTTTCACAGCTAAAAGAAAAACTCGAAAAAGAGGGACTCTTTGGAGCAGAACGTAAGCGCGAAATCCCACGTTTTGCTCATACAATTGCTGTCATCACAAGCCCTACGGGAGCGGCAGTACAAGATATAATACGTATCATCCGAGAGCGTAACCCTTCTATCAAAATCTTGATTTCTCCCGCCATTGTCCAAGGCGAAGCCGCCGCACCCGACCTCATACGAGCCATCACAGAAGTAAAT
>WRGY01000119.1 GCA_009786925.1 Defluviitaleaceae bacterium
ATAACCGAGGCTTTTTAAGGCTTGGCAAGCCTGCGTCCCCGAATAATCAAATTCACAGGCTTGGCCTATTACGATTGGCCCCGAGCCGATAATCAGTACCTTTTTAATATCTGTCCTTTTTGGCATGGATTTTCCCTCCGATATGTTTTCTTATTCTGCCATCAGCAACGCCATTACTGCTTTTTGTGCGTGTAGGCGGTTTTCTGCTTCGTCAAAGATTACGTCTGCGTGCTTTTCGAAAATTTCTGCTGTGATTTCTTCGCCGCGATGTGCGGGAAGGCAGTGCAAAACGATTGCTTTTTTATTGGCAGCTTGCATTAGATTGTCATTTATTTGAAAGCCTGCAAAATCCTTTACAC
Organism: Defluviitaleaceae bacterium; assembly: GCA_009786925.1. GTDB lineage: Bacteria > Bacillota > Clostridia > Lachnospirales > WQUN01 > WQVC01. Next base: position 360 of record WRGY01000119.1, read on the forward strand.
GCTTTTGTGCTTCGCCCTCTTGTCCCATACTTGCCCACACGTCGGTCACTACAACGTCGGAATGTATCACGGATAAAGAAGGGTCTGTTGTTAACTCAAAATCAGTTGAAAAATCCTTTGCAAAAGCTAAAACATCAGGATGAGGTTCATATCCCTTTGGTGTAGCTACACTTATTTTCATGCCGCATTTTAACGCGCCCACGATTAATGAGTTTGCCATATTGTTTCCATCGCCGATATATGTCATTTTTAAGCCTTCGAGTACGGAATGTTGCTCACGTATTGTCATCAAATCAGCAAGCACCTGACATGGATGCGCAAAATCCGTAAGACCGTTTATTACAGGGACTCCCGACCACTCGGCCAGTGCCTCGACTTCTTCTTGCTCAAATGTACGTATCATAATCCCATTGACATATCTGCCAAGAACACGCGCAGTATCCTCAATCGGCTCGCCGCGCCCGATTTGCAAATCCTTGTCGGAAAGAAATAACGCCTGGCCACCAAGCTGATACATCCCCGTCTCAAAAGAAACACGGGTGCGTGTAGAGGATTTTTGGAAAATCATAGCCAAGGTTTTGCCCTCCAACACTCGGTGAGAAATTCCGTTTTTCAGGTCATACTTCATCTGGTCGGCCAGATTTAGGATTTCTAAAATGTTGTCTTTGCTAAGGTCAAGCATTTTTAGCAGATGCTTTTTCATGATTGGTAGTCCTCTCTTTTGTATAATTTTTCCCACTGCGCCCTGCAATCGTTTATATCTGTAAATACGATGCCATGTATCCCCAGCGCACGAGCGGCATCTATGTTGGCTACAGAGTCGTCTATAAACAATGTTTCTTCGGGAATCAAGCCATAACGGCTCAAAATCACATGGTATATGGCAGGGTCAGGCTTGATTAGTTTTTCATGTGCGGATACGACTATGCCTTTTGCATCGTCAAAAAAACTGTCACGCTCGCGTATCCGCGCAAAGGTATCCTCCCCGAAATTAGTGAGTATATAAATATTTTTGCCGTCATTTACGAGTTCATTGTAAAACGCCAATGACTCGGGCATTATTTGTACAACGCGGTACAACCATTCCGAGTCTATCGCACTACGTATATCATCTGCATATTGCGGAAACATTTCGCAGGCTTTTTCCACTCCATCGGCCACGGTGTATGTGCCTCTGTCAAACTCCAGCCAGAGTGGATTGTCAAACAAACATTCCATTATAATTTCTATTTTTTCTTTGCCAAAACCACGCGCTTCGAGGTCAGCTCGGGGCCAATAGGTGTACATAACACGCCCTAAGTCAAAAATCACGTTTTTTATCATCTTGAAAGCTCCTTTTGCAGGATGGCAAGTCCAGCGTCGATTTCTTCCGTGGTGATTATCAGCGGAGGCAAAAAGCGCAACACATCCGTACCTGCGGGCAGTGCAACAAGCCCCGCTTTTAGTAGATTTGCCACGGCCTCTGTGTGGGGTATTCCTTCTAATTTAATGCCAAGCATCAAACCCTTGCCTCGGATTTCCTTTACGCATGGCAGATTCATCGCCTTAACTTTTTTTATGATATACTCGCCCTTTTCTTTTATTGTCGGGAGTATGGGCGTTAGAATTTCTAATACGGATAATGCGGCGGCGGCGCATACGAGGTTGCCGCCGTAGGTTGTGCCATGGTCTCCCGCACCCAGTACAGAGTGAGCTTTTTCGCCTAACAGAAAACCACCATAGGGCAGACCGCCTGCGATTCCTTTTGCGAATGTGACTGCGTCGGGTTTTATGCCATAGCCTTGATAGGCAAACCAGTCACCGGTGCGGCCTATGCCCGTCTGCACCTCGTCAACGATGAGTAGCCAATCGTTTTTTGCGCAGATTTCTTCGGCTTTTTGTAAATATTTTGCATCGAGTGGCATTACACCGCCTTCGCCTTGGACCGGCTCAAGCATCAATGCGCATATATCGGTGTTTTTGGCCTCGGCTTCCAGTGTGGATATGTCGTTTGCGGGGATGTAACGGAATCCCGGCATAAAGGGATGGAAATGCTTGTGGAATTTTTCCGGCTGACCTGTTGCGGTGAGTGCCGCCATCGTGCGTCCATGGAACGAGCCATGCAAGGTGATGATTGTGTTGCGCCCTGCATCATCGCCGTATTTGTTATTGCTGTATTTGCGTACGGTTTTGATTGCGCCTTCTACTGATTCTGCACCTGAATTGCTAAAAAAAACGCCCTTCATGTCGGAGATGGCACAAAGCTTTTTCGCCAATTCTCCGCCGGGCTGTGTGTAGTATAAATTAGAAACATGCGACAATGTCGCTGCTTGCGCACATACTGCTTCCACCCACTTTGGGTGGGAATGCCCCACAGAATTAACACCAATCCCGGAGGCAAAATCAATATATTCTTTGCCGCTATCATCGTATAGCTTACAGCCCACACCTTTTACAAAGGTCACGGGATAACGCGGATATGTGGGCAAAATATAATCGTAGTTAGTCATAGTACTTACACCTCTCCTAGTTCAAAATCATCGTGCCGATACCTTGGTCACTCAAAAGCTCTACAAGCAGAGAGTGAGGAATACGTCCATCCAGTATATGCGCTCGCGGCACACCTCGTCGGACAGCCTCTACACAGCACTCCACCTTTGGTGTCATGCCACCCGAAATTACGCCTTCTTTTACGAGCGGTGGGATTTCGTGCAGAGTCAGTGTAGAGATAAGTGATTTTTCATAAGAAGGGTCTCGCAGGAGTCCACGCACATCAGTGAGTAATATTAGTTTTTCTGCACCGATTTGTGCCGCGATTTGTGCCGCGGCAGAGTCGGCGTTTATATTAAACATTTCTCCCGGTTCTTCGCCACAGGCTATGGACGAAATCACAGGGGTGTATCCACCGTTTAGGGCAAGGGTAATAGGCTCGGGATTGACATAGGTGATGTCACCCACAAGGCCGAGGTCGTCGTCGCCTTCATGTTTTTTTGCAACAAGCAACCGTCCGTCCATACCTGAGAGGCTGATTGCGCGTCCGCCTAGTTCGCCCAACAGCTGTGCCATTTGTTTGCCGACGCGGCCTGCAAGCACCATCTGCACCACGTCCATTGTCTCGGTGTCCGTGTAGCGCAGACCTTTTACAAATTTCGGCTTTTTGCCTATTTTGACGAGCATTTCGTTGATTTCGGGGCCACCGCCATGGACTACTACCACACGGATGCCTACGAGAGACAGCAATACAATATCGCCCATAACTTGGCGGCAGAGAGTACCCGACTTCATTGCCGCACCACCGTATTTAACAACAATGGTTTTACCGTGATAGCGTTGGATATACGGCAGAGCTTCGGAGATTACTACGGCTTGTTCCAGTTTCGAAAGTGAATCTTTTATTGGCATGAGAAAGTCTCCTTTTTATGTCCTATAGTCTCCGTTAATGCGTACATAGTCATAGGTGAGGTCACAACCATATGCCTCCGCGCTGTGCTTTCCGTCGTAGAGTCCGACCTCTATGATAATTTCTTTTTCGCTCAACACAGCCTTTGCTGTCTCTTCGTCAAAATCCAGCCCCGTGCTTTGCTTACATACTTGTATGTCACCCATGGAGGACGAAAAACCTATATCTACACGCGACGGGTCAAAGTTTGCACCACTGTAACCCATGGCACATAGCTCACGACCCCAGTTTGCGTCCGCACCAAACATCGCGGATTTTACCAACGACGAACTTATTACTGCTTTTGCGAGTTGTGCCGCGTCATCCTGTGTACCTGCGCCGCTTACGCGACAGGTCAAAAGCTTTGTCGCGCCTTCGCCGTCACGAGCGATATCTTTTGCGAGTTTGAGATTTATAAAGTTGAGTACTGTGAGGAATTTTTGATAATCCTCACCCTCGCTGTCTATTATTGGATTTTTTGCAGTGCCTGATGCTAAAATCGCACACATGTCGTTTGTAGAGGTATCGCCATCAACACTCACTTGGTTGTAGGTAATACGAGTAGATGCTTGCAAGGCTTTTTGTAACATTTCCGAGGAAATATCGCAGTCGGTGGCAAGAAAAGAAAGCATAGTCGCCATATTGGGATGTATCATCCCACTGCCCTTGGCAATCCCGCCGATTGTGACAGTTTTTCCGCCGATTTCCACCTGTGCCGCCCAACTCTTTGGGAAGGTGTCGGTGGTCATGATTGCCTCGGCGGCAGGGATGTTGTCGCGAGAAAGCGATTTTACGAGCTTTGGTACAGCAGTGATGATTGCATCTACGGGCAATTTTACACCGATAACACCTGTAGAGTTGACGATGATGTCATCGGGCTTTATTTTCAGCTCATCGGCTACAAATTTTGTCATTTCCATCGCCGCAGACAGTCCGTTTGGTGCGGCAGTGTTTGCGTTGCCTGAGTTGCACAAGATGGCACGCGCTTTGCCGTCCTTTAGATGCTCCATCGTAAGAATAAGTGGCGCGCCCTTTACTTTATTGGTGGTATAAACGGCGGCGGCGTTACACATTTTGTCGGCCACGATAAGTGCGAGGTCGCGCTTTTCGCGATTTTTACGGATTCCGCAATGCACTCCCGCCACCTTAAAGCCCGGTACGGCAGTGATTCCGCCGGAAGAAAGCCCTGACCATGATTCCATATAATCACTCCAGCCCTGTAGCTTCGTCCAAGCCACAGGCAATATTCATACATTGTATGGCCGCGCCGCTTGCACCCTTGCCAAGATTGTCCAAGCGAGCCGCCACTATAGTTTGTTCTTCATGTCCAAATACGAAAATTTCCAGATTATTTGTACCGTTGCAAGCCTCCACATTCATAAAACCACCGTCCACAGCGGCATCAAGGTCGAGAGGCTTAACCGTGATAAAACGACTATCCTTATAATGGCTCGCCAAAACACCCCAAACTTCTTTTGCGGGTAGCCACAGCGGGACACTCACCAACATTCCTTGGTACATATCACCGACTACCGGATAAAATATCGGAGGGGAGTCGAGTCCTGTCATTTTTTGCATTTCCGGCAAATGTTTATGAGAAAGTCCAAGCGCGTATGGCCGTGGCGAATGATATTTGTCTCCCGCACTGCGCCCTTTTTCGTGTGCATCTATGAGGGTCACGCCCCCGCCCGAATAACCGGTGAGCGAAGTACAGCTAAGTCGAGAACTCGCCGCCAAAACCCCTGCACTCACCAACGGATAGACTATGGAAATAAACCCACAAGCATGACATCCGTTGACTGCAATCCTCTTGGAAGAAGCAATTGCCGCACGGTGGTTAGCCGAAAGCTCCGGCAAACCATATGCCCAGCCCTCTGCTGTGCGATGCGCCGTAGAAGCATCAATAATCAGCGTATCAGCCGACACAGCCGCTACCGACTCTCGCGCCGCATCATCCGGAAGGCATAAAAAAACCACGTCGGCTTCTTCCAAAAGTGGCTTTTTTGCCTCAAAACTCTCTCGCACATCAAAATCAAGCTCCAACAATGATATATCCTTGCGTCCGCGCAACCGCGATTCTAATTTTAAGCCTGTTGTGCCAAACTGTCCGTCAATAAAAACCTTCACCGCGTGATGCCCCCCTTTTTGACAAACTCCAAACTTTTGTCATTTTAGCATACACAAAAAAAAACCGCAAGCGGTTTTGTATATTTATTCATTTATTTTAGATTATTTATTCAGCAAGTTTAGCAGCGACTATCGCCTTACCGGTGAAATTATAAAATAAAATCATGGTCAGGCTAAAAATCATCACGAGCCAAAACGTAACAAATCTAAAAAACACAGTAATCACAGCCGCGTCACTAACCACAACCCCCATAGCAACAAGCAATCCTGTCATAGTACCCTCAAAACCACCAAGACCACCCGGAAAAATCGGAATCATTGCAACTACATAGGAAGAAAAAGTAACAACAGAAACATGCATGAAATTTGCTTCTGAGAAAAACTGCATTACAACTATGTACATCTTTAAGGGGTAAAGCATCCATATAAGAAGCGAAAGCAAAAAAACCCACACAGACTTCATCCTAAAGAGTTGAGGTCTTTTTGCTTTTATGGGAACAAGAAAAGCAAGCAACAACAAAGAAAGAACAGGCACCCCCAATACAAACGACAACACAACAAGCATGGCACCAATGCTAAATATTTTTTGCACCGCAACCAATGCCGCCGCCTGTAGTACTGTGCAATTTACAATTTTTTTTATTTTTACAGCACGAGCTACTTCTCCGCCAAACTTTATGCCGGGCGTGATAGAGTCTATGATATTTCCTTGGCAATTCGCCAAAAATATTGAGCGAAATGTGATGGAAATATCGGACATCCGAGCGATTGTATACCACTGCAAATTCACCAAAATCTGTGTAACAACCTGCAATCCAACCATCAGCGCAATTAACCAAATCGGTATTTGCCTAACACTATGAATCAAATTTTCGCGGTCAATTTGTGCGATTGCAACCACCAAAAGCACGGCAATTACAATAGCCGTCGCAGGTTTTATATACTTCTTCACATCGCTACCGACATGGCGGTACTGCCGATATTCCTTGCATTATGCATGACGCATGGACATGACGAAAGCACGCAATTTGTGCAAAGCTTTTTTGCGCGGCGCACAAGCAACCTCGTACCCGGTGCGACTTGTTTTGCAACAGATTCATATACCTCTTCCATCGGAAAAACCTGCAACGCAAAATGTACAACGCTATAATCCCAAAAATCAATGCCCGCACTGCGACCGTCTTTGTGTAACACATGCACACCGTCGGCTACCCCCAAACGGTCGATTAGTTTGCGGGCTTTTTTTACACAATGCCCACATTTATCTATTACAGTAACCCGCGCACCGGTTTTTTGGTGAAACAAAATTGCTGTAAAGGGACATATCCCGCCGCCTATGCAGAGGATATGGTCGTCCTTTGTAATACCTGCAAGGGCAATCTCCTTGCTTATTACATTGTCATAATATTTGCAAGCGAGTTTATATACAAATCCCGATTTAGTCGCTTGGTTTTCGATTTCGCGCGTGACATCTGTGAGCAAATTACATAAATAACCGTGCAATTTGATTCACCACCCCTCCGACAAAAATTGCGGTAAAAATCGTACCCAAGAATATAATAACGGCTACTCTTGTCTTAAATTCTTTTGCAACAACGCCAAAAACAGAAAGGCATGGCAGATACAAAAGAGATACAACCCCCGCTACAAACACTTGTAAATATGTCAAATCAAGAGCAATCAAAGGTGCGACAGACATCTCTCGACGCACAATCCCTAAAATCAAAGCAACAACGGCTTCTTGTGGCATACCGAGCCATCCGCTGACTATATTTTGTACAACGGCGTTTTGGGCGATGATGGTGATAATTCCCGTCCCTGCCAATATCGCGGCAATAAACACAGCGATTAGCATAGGAAACTCTGCATCTTTTACAAAATGCTTCATGCGGATTGCGAGTTTTCTAAAATATGTTTTTGGGTTTGGGAGCAGAAGATTTGGGATTTCTAAAATCAGCGGGTCAACCTTTCCCTTTATGACTTTGTTTGCAATAAATGCGACCGTTGTAAACATAAACATTGCAAAAAGCACCATCGCAGGTGTCATCCACCAAGAAAACGCCGACAAAAGCGCGATTAACGCCCCCACCTGAGAAATACACGGAATCGCAAAGCAAACGATGGTAACAATCATTATTCTTTCTTTTTTTGTCGTGGCCGTGCGACTCCCCAGTATTGCAGGAACTGCACAGCCCAGTGCCAAAAACACATGGATCAAACTGCCACCCTGCACACCCAACTTTCTCATAATATTGTCAAAAAGCACACTTAGGCGAGGCAGGTATCCCGAATCCTCCAAAAATGTAATGCCTACGTAAAATGCAAATACATATGGCAGAATGAGTGCAATTATCCATTGAAAACTAATGACAAAAATACCGTACTCCCCGATGAGAATCTCCAAAAGTATATTAGTAAAGCCACCCATATTTTCTACGTCAGTAAAAAATGAAAAAACCCCCATAATGACCTGCCTAAAAAACGGAACAACCAATCCATCCGTAAGCATAATCAACGGCATACGCAGTCCGCGCCCGCCAAACACAACAACACCCACCAGCAACGCCAACACAAAAACAGCAATCGGCAACCCCGGGAAGGGATTTAGCATAGCATCCCCGAGCTTATCTAAAAACCCGGGATTTTGGGGCTTTACCGTGCGTACCTGTGTACAGATTTCTTTCGCCGCCGCCCACGGACAACCTTCGCATGTTCTGCCACAACCGGTTTTGTTTTTAAGCAAAATTTCTAAGCGGGTTATGAGTTCTTCCAGGCCTTTTCCCTTTACCGCTACAGACTTTATCACAGGTGCGTTCAGCTGTTCTTCCAACAGTTTCACATCAATGAGTACACCATGGCGTTCCGCCACATCCATCATATTTAATGTAAAGACCATGGGAATATTGTATTGCATCATCTCCATGGCAAGCTTTAGATTGCGCTCCAAGTTAGAAGCGTCCAGCACACAAATAACTGCCGCCGCCCCCTCTTGCATAAATTTTTCGGCTACGGCCTCTGCTTCAGATGTTGGTGTCATCGAGTATGTACCCGGTACATCTATGAGGGTGTATTCCTCGCCCCCAACTGTGATTTTGCCTTCCATAAAACTAACAGTGGTACCCGTGTAGTTTGCACTCATAGCATGGATACCCGTCAACTCTGTAAAAAATATACTCTTACCTACATTTGGATTGCCCATTAGCAGGATTCTACGTCTCATTTGTTTGTCTCCTTAACGGATATTTGCGTGGCTATATCCTTCCCGATTGCTACAGAAAAGGATTTTTCCACACGCAAAAGCACAGGTCCGCCAAGGGCATAACGATTTTTTACGGAAATGTTTGTACCTTCGCGCAAACCTAGATTTTGTAATAAGTCTATATCCGGAACCGAGACTACGCAAAGCCCCCTACCCTTTTTTGCCTTGTATAGATTTAACACAAAATCACCCCCTCTAACCACATGTTAGCATAGACTAACTTTTTTTTCAAGGGGGGTGGAGTGTGAGGGAGGAGCCGTATCGTTTGGGCTTGAGCGGTTCAGACCAAAACATCTTTTGGCAATCCGCATTTATCACATCATCGCATTAAAAAGCTCGCCAAAAAAGTTTTCAAAAGAGAGGATTAACGCAATAATTTAAGATACAATATTTCTATATGGAGATTTTGTTCCGGAGCTTGGAGGTATCATATGGACTGGATAGAAAACATGAATGATGCGATTACTTACATTGAATCGCATTTGACCAGCGAAATAAAAACAGAAACAATCGCCCAAAGAGCTAACATGAGTCTTTATCATTTTCAACGAATGTTTGCTGTCATGTCGGGAGTTTCTCTAGCTGAGTATATTCGCCGCCGCAGAATGACGCTTGCAGTGGCTGACTTAAAAGCGGGCGAAAAAATCATAGATGTGGCATTAAAATATCACTACCATTCGCCTACGGCATTTAACCGTGCTTTCCAAAGTGTTCATATGGTTGCACCATCTTTAGTTAAGCACGGGGGTGTTACCCTAAAATCCTATCAACGATTGCATTTCAAGATGGTTGTCACAGGCGTGGAAAGTTTAGATTATCGCATAGAAGACAAGCCTGCGTTTCGTGTGGTGGGCTCCTCTGTTGAGTTGTTTGGTGATATGGCAGATATGGCAAAACCTATCAGCCAATTTTGGAACATATTAGAGAGCAGCGGACAGATGGCTCGGATTAAAAATTTAGCTAGAAATGAACCTTTGTTTGAGGTCATGATACCGGATGAAAAAACAGAGGAGTGGCAATATCTTCTTGGCGTAAGAACAGATGTGGATACGCCAGAAAATTTAGAATCTTATGAAGTCGGTGCGTACACTTGGGCAATATTCAAAGAGTCTGGAGCCAATCTGCAAGACATTCAAAAAGATGGCGGTATTGGCTATCGTGCCATTCAAGAGTGGTTGCCAACATCGGGGTATGAATATGCAAATGGGCCGGACATACAAGTCTGGCTGAAAAATGACGAAACAGGCGTTGATTATGAATTTTGGCTTCCTGTAAGAAAATTATAGTCAAATGGTTAATTTTAGATAGGAGCATATAGCGATGAATGAACAAATTGGTTTGCCGAAATTAGTCGAGCAAATGAGAACCACCATTATTGGAAAAACGATTTCCTCATTAATCATGAGCAAGCATAAAGCCTTTAATATGCCTAATGCAACCTACGAAGAAAAGCTAACAGGACAGACCATCACCCAAATATCTCAAAATCGAAACTGGCTATTGATGGAGTTATCAAATGGCTATTATCTAGCGTTATCTTTTAACCTTGGGTCAGATGTCCACTATTTCGAGAACAGTGACATTAAAAAGCAAAAATACAAGCCAAATTTTACACTCTACTTTGCAGATGGTTCTGGCTTCACTATTCGATTTTGGTGGTTTGAAGAACTTGTACTTTCCAACCTCGCAGATTTGATGGCACGAATCGAAATGCAAGAAGAAAGACAATCTACCCTAGATTCTTCATTTAGCTTGGAGTATTTTAAGGACATGCTCCGTGGTAAAAAACACAAATCAAACCATTCCTACTAAATCAAAAGAAAATTGATAATTTAAGCGGAATGTATTTGCATGATATTTTGTTTAATGCAGGTATACATCCCGCATTAAAAATTTCCGATTTAACAGAAGTAGAAACCCTGCAACTTTATAGTAGTATTCGGGAAAGAATTGAATTTTATCAAAGCAGGAGCTAGTCTTTCTTATATCTGTGAAAACTGCCAACGTTTAAAATAAACGTCCATGCCACAAATCAAGAAAAGAGGAAAATAATGCAACAGGAAACAAAACTACTTAACAAAAATTTTTTACTATTTGTTGCAGGCTGGGAGTTTTCAATGACTGCTGATGCCTTGTTACGCTTTACCTTACCATTATATATTTTTATGGCTACAGGAAGTGCCACGCTAATGGGGGTAATACTTACATGGACAGCTATACCTGTTATTATAATAATGCCTATTGGCGGAATCATGGCTGACCGCATCAGCAAGCGAAAACTAATGGTCACGCTTAATCTATTGATAGCGGGTATGACGCTTATCTATACATTGCTAATAGGCTTAATATCAGGCATTTTACTAACCACAATTTTAATTTTGGTGCTATTTACTTTACATGCTTTAATCACGCCCTCGGCAGAGGCAAGTGTACCCCTGTTAGTACCCACAAATTCCCTAGTAAAGGCTAATTCAATTGCGTTTTTACTAACCATATTTTCATCTGTTGGTGCGCCTATACTTGCAGGGTTTATGCTAGAGCATATAGGTTTGGTTAGCATTTTGTGGCTAAGTATCAGTCTATTTATTTTAGCAAGCGCAACAAAGAGTTTTGCAAATATTCGCTTTCAGAAATCAGAAGGGTTAAGCTCTATCTATAAAGTCGCAAAAGATGACATTAAGAATGGTATTCACTTTATTCGTATTACAAACCCTAATATTGGCAAAATTATTATACTTACCGCTATAGCATCAATGCTCGCTGCCCCTGTTATGTCTGTTGCATTATCAGTGCTTGTTACTGGATATTTTGCTCGTACAGAATCGGTGGTAGGATTAGCACAAGGACTGGTTGTTTTCGGAGGTACTTTTGGCTTAATTCTTATCGGTATACTTAGCAAAAAAGCAAGCATTAAGATTACAAGGCCAATTTTTTTAATCTTAGCATGTTTGCTTTTAATGTCTGGTGTTGCCCTATTAATGCTATCAAGTGAAATTTCATTTTTAGTTATACTATTTTTCTTCTTTTTGATTACATCTTCTATGACAGTGCTTGCTATCATTGCATGGGCATATTTAGGAGAGCAGACACCAGAGGATAAGTTGGGGAAAGTCATGTCATTAAATGGTGCAGTAATAGCCTTGGGGTTGGCGATTGGGAACGGTATTTATGGAGTTCTACTGGATATATTTTTAGAGTCACCAGAATTTGCTTTTTTCATATTAGGCTCACTCGCTTTTATAGTGAGTTACTTTACGAAACTGAAGCATTCATATGAAACAGACTCTATGAATTAAGGCCAACCCCAACCGGTATCAATCCAGGCAAAACTGCTATACGAGCAAAAGTAACAATTAAATTTCAATATGCGAACAAAAAAAGCACAGAGAAAAATTTATCTGTGCTTTTTTGTTCAAGCATAATCGTTTGCTATAGGCAATTTTTCCATGTATAATATCCAAAATTTATTTAGGAGGCGATATGATGGCTTTTACCTATGAGCAAGAGTCACGCACGTTTAATGAGTATCTTTTGGTGCCGGGTTATTCTTCTGTCGATTGCATTTCGGCAAATGTTTCTCTGGAGGTGCCGCTTGTTAAATACAAGAAAGGCGAGGAGCCGAGTTTGAGTCTAAATATTCCGCTTGTTTCCGCGATTATGCAGTCGGTGTCCGATGACAAAATGGCCACTGCGCTTGCGCGGGAAGGCGGAATTTCTTTTATATATGTTTCGCAGTCAATTGAGAGCCAGTCGGCGATGGTAAAGCGGGCAAAAAGTTCCAAGGCGGGATTTGTGCCAAGCGCACTTAATGTACGCCCCGACCAAACACTGGGCGATATTTTACGCCTAAAAGAAGAAACGGGCCTTGCCACCGTTGCTGTCACAGAGGACGGCACACCCAACACCAAGTTTTTGGGGCTTGTCACCAGCATGGATTATCGCGTTTCGCGGATGGAGCCATCAAAACCCGTGCATGAGTTTATGGTTCCGTTAGAAAAACTCGTTGTTGCAAATGAAGGTGCAACCCTGCCGCAGTGCAACGATTTAATCTGGGAAAATAAGCTCAAAACACTGCCGGTACTGGACAAGCAAGGGCGTTTGGCGGCATTTGTTTTCCGCAAAGACTACGATAGTCACAAAGAAAATTTAAACAGCCTTTTTGATGATAAAAAACGTTATCTGGTGGGCGCGGGCGTAAATACGCATGACTACACAGAGCGGATACCTGCTCTTGTAGAGGCGGGTGCCGATGTGCTTTGTATTGACTCGTCCGAGGGGTTTAGCGAGTGGCAAAAGCGTGTGCTTGAATTTGTGCGCAGTACCTACGGCGATTCTGTAAAAATAGGTGCGGGCAATGTGGTCTGCCGCGAAGGCTTTCGTTTTCTGGCAGAGTCGGGTGCTGATTTTGTAAAAGTGGGGATAGGCGGCGGTGCGATTTGCATCACTCGAGAGGCAAAAGGCATCGGGCGCGGACAAGCTACGGCACTCATAGAGGTAGCCGCCGCAAGGGACGAATATTTTAAAGAAACAGGTATATATGTACCCATTTGTTCTGACGGTGGGATTGTCCATGACTATCACATCACTATTGCATTGGCGATGGGTGCAGATTTTTGTATGCAGGGTCGCTACTTTGCCCGCTTTGACGAAAGCCCGACAAAGCGCGTAACCATAGGCGGCAACTACATGAAAGAATACTGGGGCGAAGGAACGGAACGCGCCCGCAACTGGCAACGCTACGAAGGTGGCGGCGGTCTTACCTTTGAAGAGGGCGTGGATGCATATGTACCATACGCGGGTAGCCTACGCGACAATCTTAACATCACACTAAGCAAAATCAAGGCAACTATGTGTAACTGTGGTGTACTTACTATTGCAGATTTCCATGCCACTGCACGGCTCACTCGTGTTTCGCCATCCAGCATAATCGAAGGCGGCGCACATGATGTGCATTTGAAAGAGTAATGGACGACATTTTCTATATGAAAGAAGCCCTGACACAAGCGCGTCGGGGCTTTGATTTAAACGAGGTGCCTATAGGCTGTGTCATCGTACACGATAGGCAAATCATCGGACGCGCCGCAAACGAGCGCGCCACACGCAAAAACGTACTCGCCCATGCCGAAATCACAGCCATACACCAAGCCTGTGAATATATTGGCGATTGGCGATTGGAAAACTGCCGCATCTATGTCACTCTGGAGCCATGCCCCATGTGTGCGGGTGCGATTGTACAGGCACGTATTCCCACCGTGATATATGGCGCGAAAAGCCCCAAAGCCGGCTGTGCGGGGTCTGTTTTAGACATCCTAAACGAGCCTCGGTTTAATCACAGATGCGAGGTCATACACGGCATCTGCGAAGAAGAATGTGCCGCTTTATTAAGTGAGTATTTTACACGTTTTCGTTAATTAATCAGCAATGGCGCGTTGGAGGTCTCGACCGCCATTTTTATTTTTTTTGCAGCTGTGTCAAAGTTTGAGCCTCGGGCTTCGACGAGTGAAGGCTCGTTGATTAGGTACTGCATACCTGTGAGCCCGAGGCGTATTTCTCCCATGGCAGCATGTGCTTTTATGTGATAGCCAAGGTCATGTGCAGAAGGCAGGTTTATGTTTAGTTTGGCATTGCCTGTTTCCACATTCCAGATATAGTCTCTATATCGTGCAAATTTTGACATGATTAACGAAAGTGTGCTGTTGTAATTATGCAGTTTTAGTTTTGCAACATCCAGCTCATCAGCATCCACGGGGCCGTTTAGGTTTTCGAATGATGCATTTTCGGCTGTTATTTTGGAAACATAAAAGCGACCATTGCTTGACTCCGCGGTGATGTTTTTTGCGGATAAATTAGAGAGGGCAATATCACCGTTTGCGTTAGAAAAGCTCATTTCGGTGGCGGATAGCGATGATACATCCAGTACACCGTTCATTCCGTCGAGTTTTATTACACCAAATGCACGCTCGGGTACATAGGCATCAATTGATACCATGGTAAAATCGCCGGATTCATATTTTAAAAAATATTTGCCACCGAGTTTTACCATCTCTATCGGCGCGTTTGCGCGTGCGCGATAAGAAACGCGGGCAGTGATTTTATCCCCATTATATCCCTTTACGCGGACTTCGCCGCCGAGACCCGACAGACTAAGCTCGTTATGACTCCCTGCTTCTACAAAGATTTCTATTTGCTTTTCGAAGCTTGTTCCACCACCACCGCCGGGGGAGCGTTTTTCCGAGGAGCGTTGGGAACGGGAAGAATCCTCGGCAGAATCTGCATGTTGCACAAATGCGTCAGAAAGGCGGTCTGCCGCACCCGCAATTTTGCCCGCGACCACCTCTGCAAATTTTTCTACCTTTGGAGCGGCATCACGAGCAAAACTCTCAAACTTGCGTCCGAGTTCTTCCAGGCTGGTAGAACTGCTGTCTGCTGTCCCGCCATCATTTGTGTTGTATCCGCTATAGCGAGAATCTGTAGCCTGTAGTAACTGTGCCGCTTCTGTAGCAGAAATCTGTCCGTTTTCGACCATTTTTAATATACGCAATTTTTCTTCCATATAAAAACACATCCTCTCACGCCCATTATATAAGAATTATTTCCTCTTAGGCAACCGCCTTCGCTATAAAATATTTGACATAAGATTTTTTAGAGTTTATAAATTATGGCATGAGAGACACAACACTTGCAAAAATCATCCCATACATTGTCATCTTGGTCTTGTCGCTCGCCTTTTTATATGCGGGCAACAGAGTCGCCATGCGCGGAGTGGCTGTGGGGGATGCGGCAGAATTTTTTGAGGCAATCGTAAAAGAAATCCTCGCGGTGGAAGAGCATAGCACCACGCATGAGGACTGGCAGACCTATCTCTTTAGCGCGGAAATCATACGCGGAGAGCGTGGGGGTGAAGTTGTCACCTTTTCGCAGAACACAAGAGGGGGGTTTTTTACGCGCTTCCCGCGTGTGGCACAAGAAGGCGACAGGGTTTTGCTGTCGCAAAATGCACAGGGCGGCATGAATTTTATTGACTATGTACGCATTTATTATATTTTAATTTATGGTGCGGTATTTGTTGTTTTGCTTATTGTTTTCGGCAGGGTAAAGGGCTTTAACTCAATTTTGTCGCTTGGCCTTACATCCACTGCTATATTTGCTGTGTTTTTGCCGTCGATTATGAGTGGGATGAATATCTATGTATCAGCAGTAGTGGTATGTGTTTTTTCTATCGTCACGACGATTTTTTTAATCAATGGCGTTAACAAGAAATCCCTCGCGGCCATGGCGGGTTGTTTGGGTGGAGTATTAATTGCCGGCATCCTCACGCTCATCATGAGCGCGACAATGGAACTCACGGGCATGACACAGAGTGATTCTGTCAACCTCATCTATCTATTCGAAGAGCCGCTGGATTTGAACGCCATCATCTTCGCGGGGATTATCATAGGTGCTACCGGTGCGATTATGGATATGGCGATTTCTATTTCTTCCGCTCTTTGGGAAATAAAAAACAAGGCACACGAATTATCATTTAGCGAAATCTTTAAATCAGGCATAAGCATAGGCAAAGATATACTCGGCTCCAGCATAAACACACTGGTACTTGCCTATATCGGCAGCTCACTCACCGTCATTCTAATTTTGATGGGATGGGGGGTCTCTATTTTTAGACTTTTGAACCGAGAACTTGTTATCGTAGAACTACTGCAAGCCATAACGGGAAGTTTTGGGATTTTCTTTGCCATGCCTCTTACAGCATTGGTTTGCGCCGCACTCTTTAAATCAAGCCGCTTTTCTTAGAATATCTTTTTGTTATTCATCTCTCATACATGAGCTTAAATAATTAAAATGCGGATACTGACAACGGTCGTGTCTACAGTAAAATATCCACAAAGAAGAATGTATGTTAAAACGCTCAAAAGCGTCAATAAACTCCCCACCGGCATAGATGCTTGGCAACGACCGATAATGTTCTATGTTTATTCGATTTGCGTTAGTCGCAATTCTTGCAACGGCACTTTCATTATCTGCTTGGAAAATTCGTATGGAAATGTTGGTGTTAGTGTCTACATAATCTGAAATGAACAAAACATCTTCTCGGGTTATATGGCCAAGAGGGGTAGCCACTACTATAACCACAGAAATATCCCCACTATAAGCAATGAGTTCAGCAAATGTCGTAATTTCATCAGATAAAAAAGGTATGCTCCCGGTGATATTATCACTGCGTGCGGTGTGACAAAGTTCGAGTTGCTTCATGACACTATATCATAATTTTACAAAACAAGAGTTGACCATGTTAAATTAAACCACCATACTTTTTCTTAGCGCGTATATCTTCTCCAAAAAATTTTATCATATGATAACTGCCGATAAAGCGCGAGACAATCCGCTCAGAATACTGTGCAGTGAGTCCCGTGGGTGTAAGGTTACTGGAAATGACTGTGGATTTGCGTGTGAGCAGCCGTTGGTTTATTATGTCGAAAAGTGCGGCTGATGTGACGACTGTTGACATTTCTGCACCAAGGTCGTCGAGTACCAACAAATCTACATTATCTACAGCTTCCAGCATCTCGTTGGTCTCGGAAACGGCTTGATAATCGCGATTAAAGCGTGCATCTTCTATAACTTTACATAGCCGCGGAACAGTGATATACAACACGGTCTTGCCTGCATCGAGCAAATCCTTTGCGATACAATGGCTTAAAAATGTTTTGCCCAAGCCTGTTTCGCCATACATAAGAATGTTTTGGAACTCCGTATCAAAGGTCTGCACAAAGTTGATGGCAACGCGATGGTTTATTTCCATATTTGCACGAGGCGAAAGCCCTTCTTTGTCCGCAACCTTTGTACCAAATAGATTAATGTCAAATGTGTCAAAATTTTCGTCACGCAAAACCTCACGCATATTGGACAGCGAATAATACTCCTCGATAAGCCTCTGTCGAAAGCAAGCGCAAGCCGTAACGGGAATACCCGGTGAGGTACTTATGTAACCTGTATCTTGGCATTTTTTGCAAGAATACGACGGTGTAAGATAGTTTTTTTTGGGCAACAAAGAAAGACGCTCGGCCTTTAGAGCGTCTGCGGTCTCGCGAGCTTTGGCAAGGGCGACAACATCTCCGGATATAGCAAGCCTAGCGAGAGAAATCCCGATTTCTGCAAGAGAGGAGTCTATCTCACGCAAACGTGGGTTCTTTTTGTAGGCATCTTCGCGGTTTTTTTCTTGCTTCGATTCTGCAAGGTTGCGTTTTGATTGTATGTCACGCAACGCCTCGCGATATGCTACCTTGTATTTCATCCTGCTTCACATCCATAGGATACGCTCACTGTGCGTTATATTTTTTTTCTAAATAGGCACGTTCTAACTTTTCGTAATGGGTATAGTCATTTTCACGTTGATTAAAGTTTACAAAGCGATTTGTCTTTGCTACGGGGCGCAAGACGGGCTTGGCTTCTTGTACAAATGCGGCATCGGCGGCATTTATTGCCTCCATGGTAGTTATGCCCTTTTTATGCCATTCGGACAGGATTTTGTCCACGTATTTAAAGTTCGGCTTTGAGATTTGCTCTATACAGCGGTCACAGGCCTCGGTGATGATTTCCAAGGGCAAATTCCATTCATGCAACCATTTTTTCATGTACTTGCGATGAGTCGGGGTCGGATAACCGCTTATCTGTCCCATGTGACGGAGAATCAGGCGATAGTCACGGTCAAAGTTTTGTACGTATTGGAGGGCTTGCTCTATGCTTTGGATGTCATTGTCTGCCCAGTCGAGGGCGCATTTTTCAACGTAACGCAGGTTGTGGTGGTCGTTTTCTGCGCAATAAGTCAACAAATACTCGATGACCTCTATAGGAAGGCGCAACCAATCGTGGAAGCCGAAGATTATGTTCATATCATTATAAGAGAGCAACTTGCCCAAGGTTTTTTCTGCGCGTGAAAAAAGCCGCTCTACATCTCGGCTTTCGGTACGGTAACATGCGAGTTCTTGCGCAGTGTACTGTGGCCGCGATTCTGTCATTGGGGTTTCTTCTAACGAAGGCTCGTCCGTTTGTTTTGCCATGGGCAAGAAGGTGATTTCCATACCCTGTTTTCCCGATACAATACTCACCAGCTTTTCTTTTTCCCAGTGTCGCCAAGCCTTGATGACATCGCCCTCTGTTATGTGAAAACGCTCGCTGATTTCTGCAAGGGTAGCCGAATCACCGCTTATAAGGCGGCGCAAGCTATATATGTATATTAGAGGATATACAGGAAGGCAGTTTGACATATGCTCGTCAATAAATGTGAACGGAAGCTCTAAACACGTACGTCCGTACCCTAGTTTCATTTTTATGTCGCCCATACTTTCGACCGTCCTTTTGTAATTCTTGTTTGCTTGGATATAATAACCTATTTTTTGGTGGATTGGTATGTTTTTTTATGCACAAAATAAATTATTTTTGTGCATAAGTATGTGGATAACTGCCGATTCGGACAAAGCCAGCAATTTAAAGGCTTGTCAGTTTTACGATTAAAAAAAACCCCGCAATCACAAGGCCTTCGGACAACAATCCAGTAATTGCGGGCAAAACTCGTGTTTGACAAGGCAAAAGCCTTTATTCAAGGGACGTGTGGATAATGTGGATAACTTTTCACTCAAGCATCACACAGCAAATCATCACCTATTTTGAACACATCGCCTGCTCCCATAGTAAGCAACATATCGCCCTTATTTAGGTTATTTTTTACATAATTGCTCGCTTTGTCAAAGTTTTCTATGAAAATGGCGTTGCCTCCATTGCTTTTTACGCGCTCCGTCAGGATTTCTGATGAGATTGTGGGGTCATTTGGCTCGCGAGCGGCGTAGATTGGGATGATGATTATTTCATCTGCGTCCGAAAACGCTTTGGCAAAGTCATCAAGATGGTTTTTTGTGCGGGTGTATGTGTGCGGCTGGAATAAACATACTATTCTTCCACTGCCTTGGGTTTGGCGGGCGGCTTTTAGACAAGCTGTAATCTCCGTCGGATGATGAGCGTAGTCGTCTATTATTTTTATTCCGTTTAAATCGCCTTTATGCTCAAATCTACGCCTTGTACCCTTGGCATTGCTTAGTGATTCTGCGATTGTTTCAGATGGGATACCTAACATGGAAGATGCCGCAAAACAAGCGAGAGCGTTTAACATATTGTACTCCCCGGGGAGTTTTAGGGATATTTGTGCCTCTTTCAATCCTTCAACCAAAACGACAAAGTTTGGTTTGCCATCTTTGTACTCTATCTCTTCGGCACAAAAGTCCGCATCTTTGCTCATCCCAAAGGTGACAACCTTGCACGTCGCACTCTTGACTACTGCTTCAAATCCCGGGATGCCTTTTTGGATAACAAGCACACCGTCCGGTCGGATATTCGATGCAAACTTTGCAAAAGACGCGATGAGATTGTCCATGCTCCCAAAAAAATCAAGATGGTCGGCATCTATGTTTAAGATAATACCGATTTTTGGATGCCAATGGTGAAAGCTATTGCTATACTCACAGGCTTCCAGCACAAAACATTTTGACTCCCCTACCCTATAGTTTGTGCCGCCATTATTCATATGACCGCCTATTTGGATAGTGGGGTCGAGTCCTGCATATTTTGTTACCTCGGCAACCATGGACGATGTTGTAGTTTTTCCGTGTGAACCTGCCACACAAATTGGCTCGTAGCCTTTTAAGAGCTTGCCGATAAATGCGGCACGCTCAAGCATGGGGATTCCCATTTGCTCTGCGGCACAAAACTCCGGGTTATCCGACTTCACTGCTGCGGTGTATACAATAAGTTCTATTTCGGGCATGATGTTTTTTGCCGCGTTTGGGATATTTACCTTTATTCCCAACGTTGCCAGCCTTTTAGTGATTTCTGTTTCTACATCATCCGAGCCGCTTATATTGTAGCCGCCGCGATGCAAAATTTCGGCCAGGCCACTCATGCTTATACCGCCGATTCCTATAAAATGTATGTTTTTTTCTTCCATTATTTGCCTCCTGAAAAATAATTGGAATTATACCATACATTATGTAAGTTTACATCTTGACGTAGCCAAAAAATGGTGTAATATAAATGTAACATATTTATGGAGGTGGGATATTTGCGCAAAAAAGAGATGATTGCGATGTTGTTGGCAGGGGGACAAGGCAGCCGCTTAGGTGTGCTTACTTCCGGACAGGCAAAACCCGCGGTTCCGTTTGGCGGAAAATACCGCATTATTGACTTTGCTATGAGCAACTGTGTAAATTCCGGGGTAGACACAGTTGGTGTATTAACACAGTATCAGCCGCTAAAGCTTAACCAGCACCTCGGCATAGGCACCCCATGGGATTTGGACAGGCGTAATGGAGGTGTCACCGTACTCGCACCCCATATGAAAACAGACGACGGCGCGTGGTACATGGGTACTGCCGACGCGATTTACCAAAACTTGGACTTTATCGACCAGTACAATCCGGAATATGTACTTATTCTCGGTGGCGACCATATTTACAAAATGGACTATTCTCGAATGCTCACATTCCATAAGCAAAACAAATGCGACGTTAGCGTGGCCGCCCTCACCGTTCCTTGGGAAGAAGCCAGCCGCTTCGGCGTTATGAATATCCACGACGACAGCCGCATTTATGAATTTGAAGAAAAACCTCCTAATCCAAAAAGTAACTTTGTCAATATGGGAATATATATTTTCAGGTGGGATTTGTTGCGTGACGCTTTGGAGCGCGACAAAAAAATCCATCCTGACTCTGATTTTGGAAAACATGTCTTGCCGATGCTATTAAATGAAGGCAAGCGCATGTTTGCTTACCCTTTCAGCGGATACTGGAAAGACGTAGGCACAATTGACTCATACTGGGCGGCAAACATGGATTTAATCCAGACTGTCCCCGATTTCAATTTATATGAAAATTTTGACAAGATTTATACAGACTCCGACCACCAGCCCCCTCTCTACACAGGCTCTAATTCTGAGGTAAAATCCAGCATTATTGCTGAGGGTTGTGAGGTGTTGGGCAAGGTATTTAACTCCATCCTCGGCCCGGAGGTCATCATAGAAGAAGGTGCGGTAGTACGCGATTCTATTTTGATGGAAAACTGCTATGTAGGCAAAAACACTATAATCGACCGCTGTATCATTGATACAGACTGTACCATCGGTGACGATGTGCAAATAGGGGTCGGCGAAAACACACCAAACTCATACAAACCGGGTATTTATGACACGGGCATAACCGTAATCGGAGAGCTTTCTACCATCCCGGACAAAATCCAAATCGGCAAAAACTGTGTAATCTACGGAAAAACCAAACCCGAGGACTATGCAGACCTTCGCCTCGAAAGCGGAAACAGTATAGTCAAAAAACTCAACGCGAACGGAGTGAGAGCATGAGAGCAGTAGGCATTATTTTGGCAGGCGGAAAAAACGAACGCATGGGTGAGCTTACAAAGTTTCGTGCTACTTCTGCGTTACCTGTGGGTGGTTGCTATCGTGCCATCGACTTCCCTCTCAGCAACATGACCAACTCGGGCATCAATAAAGTTGCCATTATCACACAGCATAACTCACGCTCGCTCCACGACCATCTCTCCAGCCCAAAGTGGTGGGATTTGGGGAGTAAACAGGGTGGCATGTTTGTATTTTCGCCATACCAAACAGGCGAAAATTCTATGTGGTTCCGCGGTACGGCAGATTGTATATACCAGAATCTCACATATCTGCGCCGAAGCAACGAGCCTTATGTTGTTATTTCTTCCGGTGACTGTGTATACAAAATGGACTATAACGAAATGATTGCCTACCACGAGCGCAAAAACGCCGACATCACCGTAGCCTATCGCCAAGTCCCTGACAATGATGACATCCGCCAATATGGTGTCATAGAAATAGACGCGGCCGGTCGCATCACCGATTTGGAAGAAAAACCTCTTGAACCGCAGTCTGACCTCGCCTCCCTCGGTGTATATGTAATTTCTCGACCACTCCTTATTGAGCTAATCGAAACAATAGTAAACGAGGGACGCTACGACCTTGTACGTGACCTGCTCTCTCGCTATCGCAAACGCCTGCGCATTTATGGCTATCGCTTTGACGGATACTGGAGAAATCTGGGTAACATCCATTCATATTTTGATTGCAATATGGACTTCCTGCGCCGCGAGGTGCGTAACGACTTCATCGTACAGCATCCATATGTCAAAACAAAACCAAAGGATGAGCCCCCCGCAAAATATAACAGCCACGCCCATGTAACAAATTGCATAGTAGGCAGTGGCGCAATTTTAAATGGGAGTGCGTATCGCAGTGTTATCTTCCGCAAGGTATACACGGGGGAAAATTCTACTGTCACCGACTCCATCCTAATGGAAGGCACATATGTCGGGAACAACTGCGTAATAGAATACGCAATCTTGGATAAGGACGTAATCCTGCATAATGGCGCGAGAATCATCGGCACAATCGAAAACCCCATAGTCATCACAAAAGGACAGGAAGTACGCCTATAATGGTTGTGGTGGCAAACACGAGCAAAACCATAATACGTATTGCTCATTCATCCGTCGTAAACTGGGAAACAATAAAAGCAAATTTCCCTATAGGCGAAAAAATCAACGAAAACACTTATGTATTTGACGGCAGTATTTTTAAAAAAGGGCAGACGCGGCTGTTTTTGGCCGCGCTGCCCTTTTATGTTTGTGACGAGTTAGCAAAAGAAGCGGCCAAACGCGCAGGGGGCGTACATAAAGTAAAGAGAATAGAAACAGCAGAACACCTGCTTTTTAGAAAATATTGTGAGTCTCCTGACAGTGATATGTACATATTCCTCCCGCAAGATGTAGGTATCCGCGTGCTTCATCTACTGGACAACCTTCCCAACGCCGCTCACTATATAAGCAATAATCCAAACCACCGTGAGTCAGAGTTTATGCGGATTTATGACAAAAGTACAAAACATGCGGTTTTGCTCGATGACGGAATGGATTTGGATTGGTTGCTACCGTTTTTTGATAATGCAAAAATCATACCAATATCCCAACCACTCTAAAAGCGAAAATAAACACCGTGAGTGTAATAGAAGAAAGTGTCATCGTGAGCATCAACGCCGATGCCCCTATATAAGTGTCCCCACCCAGCTCGGCCTGCATAACATAAGCCCCTACAGCCATAGGCAATGCGTTTAGTATCATAATAATAGTCAAATCGCTACCGGTAAAGCCAAAAAGCAATGCAACCAAAACAGCAGCTACCGGCATAACAATAAGCTTGACCAGCACAGAAACAGCCACATATTTGAATTTGACATCAAAGCCATGGAAGGCAAGATTAGCACCCACACATATCATGGCAAGCGGCATAACGATACCGGCCAGCGGATTGATGGTGTTTGTGACAAACACAGGGAGCTCAAAGTTTAGTGTATTCATTAGGACGTTTGTAACAAGCCCTGCAACAACGCCGATTACTACGGGGTTTTTTGCTACAGATTTTAAAATCCCAAACAATAGCGCGACGGCACTGTTCGCCTTGGTATCATGCACAGCAAACAAAACAGCCGCCGTAGCATACGAAAGAATCAGCAATACTGATACCATCAAAATACCCTTTGCATAGATGTCGGGATTCATCTCGGGGTGGTTGCCTACATAAAACATAAGCCAAAGCAGAGGCGGAGCAACAACAGAAAGGCTACTCCTATACGCAGTATTTACAAAAGAAGAAACAATCGTCTTGTCTTTTATAAATTTATATGCCAACAACCAAACAACCAAGAAGAAAAAAATAAGCCAAGCGGAGTTAAACGCTAAAAAGCGCAAATCCAAAACCTCAGATAAGTTTGCTCTATGTATACTACGGAAAATAGTGGTAGGAATACCAAAGTAAAACACAACTTTATTACCCTGCGAAACAAATTTGTCCCCTATAAATCCTTTGTGTTTCAAAAGAATCCCCAACAAAGCCAGCAAAACAAACGGCATGGTGGTGTTAATACTTAACGACACATACTCCCACATAATAAGCCCCCAAAACAACCATTTTTCCTCACGAGAGCATACGCCTTATCCATCCATGTGTCAAGATTTTTTTATCGGAGAGAGTGTCTTGACTCTATATATTCATATTATTATAATCAGGCTGTGCTGAATATTTAAAAAAGGATGATACCATGCTTGCAGAAAAACTGGACTATTACACATATGCTGATTATTTAGAGTTTGATGAAGATGTGCGTTGCGAATTAATCGACGGAGTAATTTATAACATGGCATCAACGAGTTATTGCGCGTATATGGAAACGCTTTGACACTTTTTTGGAGGATAGGTGTTGCGAAGCATTTATAGCACCATTGGATGCGCGCTTAAATGCTGACAAAAGAGATGATACGGTTGTGCAGCCTGATATAATTATACTTTGTGACAAAAACAAGCTTGACCCAAAAGATAGGGGAATCATTGGCGCACCGGATATGGTGATAGAGGTGCTTTCACCATCGAGTGGTTATTTAGACCGTGTATTAAAGCATAAAAAATATGGCGAAGCCGGAGTAAAAGAATACTGGATTGTGGACCCTGATAAAAAAATAGTAGATGTTAATATTTTAGAAAACAGCAAATATTATGTAAGAAGCTATGGCAATGACGATAAAATCCCTGTGCAAACATTACAGGGATTTTAAATAGATTTGGGTCAAATTTTTATTGATGATGGATTAGTTGATGAAGCTTAATGGCTTATTTTTCCGCATACCACTGTGCCTGCGCATTATACATTTCTGCATAATGGCCGTTTTTAGTCATTAGTTCATGATGTGTGCCATCCTCTATGAGTTGGCCTTTTTTTAATACAAGAATGCGGTCTACTACGGCAGTTATGCCAAGGCGATGTGAAATCAGGATTGTAGTCTTATCGTGAGTCAAATCGGCAAAATTTTTGTAAAGCTGCGCCTCCGCAATGGGGTCAAGAGCAGAGGTTGGCTCGTCGAGTATCATTATTTTTGCGTCTTTTTTGTATGCGGCTCGTGCCAAAGAAATTTTTTGCCACTGTCCACCGGAGAGATTGTTCGCGCTGTTTGAGAACGCCCCCACTTCCTCGTCCAGACCGTTTTGACTGAGGTTTACCACGTCATTTACATTGATTTTTTCAAGCATTTTCATGATTTCTGCATCGGTGGCCTTGCGTGTCTTGTCAGATACCGTTATGTTTTCGCGCAGGGTGGCTTCGTATTGCGCAAAGTCTTGGAATACAACCGATACCGCGCTCCTTGTGATTTTTATTTTGCCGCGCTTTGGCTCATGCATTCCGCATAGCAGGCTTATCAGAGTACTTTTGCCGCTTCCGTTTTCACCTACTATGGCTATTTTTTCGCCATCTTTGATTTGAATGGTTATGTCTTTTAGGGCAAAATCTTCCGAGTCCGGATAGGAAAAATCCACACCCTCCAAAGTGATTTCCCCTGACGGCAGTTCTTCGGCATTAATGCTTGGCTCACGTTCCAGTTCTTCCAGATAAAAAAATTCTTTCATGTAAGGAATATCCTGCGCCAGCACCATCACACCCACAAATGTGTTTGCCGTGACAGTCTGCAATTGCCCCGAAAGCGCGTAAACCAGTGTAAACGCACCGAGGCCGATGACAGGATTTTGATAAATCTGCCACGCCGTTATCATCAAAATACCGATGTAAACAACACTGCGCAAAAAATCAGCAGATGTATTGTAGGCGACATGTTTTTTCATCAACTTATTTTTTTTGCTCAAATACTCGTCCACAATGGCGCGCCAACGAGCTTTGAGATAATCAAACAAACCTCCGTGACGGATTTCTTGTATTGCAGTAAACATCCATGTGCCGCCCGCAAGCAAGTTATAATAAAGAATTGCAAGACGGCTCTCTTCCATCCATTTTGAACGCACACGGAATGTCTCGTCCTGTTGCAAATACGATAAAATCGCGGCAGGCAGGCTCGTGACATACAGCACTACTACAATGACCCAACTAATCTCCCAGAGCGCAATCGAAGCCGCAACAAATGTAACCATCAACTGCGATATAGAGACCACCCGCCCCATACTCTCCGCCATGGTATTGCCCGCATACTCCTCTGCGAAAGAAATTCTCTTTTGGAAATCATCAAAGTTTTCGATATATTTGTATCTCACCTCACATTTGTGACGCAAAATCGTGCGACGGATATATGTCCGAGTTTTTTCTTCATCAATTTTTGATACATATTTAGAAATCGCGGTAATCAGCATCTGTGCCACATACAAACCTACAATCCCGCCAAAAACTGCAAAAGCCGCCGCGGCATTACCTTCTCCGCCTTCTCCGACAAATCCTGCTAAGAACTGCAACTCATCCGTCAAGTCTCGGAGCCGCATAGCCAACAATACAGGGAGTAATGCCGCAGGAAAACCCAACAAACTAATGAAAATAGAAAACGCGCCCTTTATTTTTATGCTCACTACCAACGCCTTGGCCAAAATCTTTAGCTTACTCATCTGCTTCACCGCCCTCTGATGACTGTTGATACCACTGTGCCTGTTCATAGAAAAAATTAGCGTAGATTCCGTTTTTGTTCATCAGCTCTTCATGGGTGCCATCTTCTGCGAGTCGCCCTTCGTCCAAAACGAGGATTCTGTCTGCCAAACGGGCAAAACCTACACGATGGCTTATCAAAATCGCCGTCGAGCCTTGAATTTTTTCGTGTATTGCTTGAAACTGCTTCATTTCGGCGATGGGGTCGAGGGCGGCGGCAGGCTCATCAAATATTTGGACTTCTTTACTGCTCATATGTGCGCGTGATACTGCAAAACGTTGTTTTTCGCCACCGGAGAGCCATACACCATCATGTTTTACATACTTTTCCAACCACTGCTCAAGCCCTTTTTCAAATCGTTCCACAATATGCGTCGCACCGCCTTTTTCTAAAGCCAGACGTATTTTTTCTTCATCGCCGAGATTTTTCAAATCCCCAAAGCCAACATTTTCGCGGATGCTGGCATGGAATATATGAAAATCCTGAAAAAACATACCGACACGCTTCATTATCCCACCACGGGTTTTGTCATCATAAGGATTGCCATAGAAACGCAAATCACCCTTTGTCGGCTCAAACAGCCCAATGAGTAGCTTTACGAGTGTGCTTTTTCCGCTACCATTAAGCCCAACAAGTGCGATTGTTTCGCCTTTTTTTATTGAGAATGTAAGGTCATGCAATACTTCTTTTTCGTCATCATAAGAAAAGCACATATTTTTTGCATCAAAAACTATGTTTTCGTCAGTAGGAACAAAACCTTCTTCCCAGTCTTTTACATTATCGGGGATAGACTGTATAAACTTTCGCTGGATTGTGAGAAAATATATTGCGTCATCTATGGCGACAAAACAATCTGACAGTGTCTGCGTCATCCGATTAAGATTAAGCCCAAGTACGTATAGCATAATAAAAACATCCACAGTCATATAGCCGTTTGCTACTTGTAAAATACTGTATCCAATCATCCCGATGATAAATACATAAAATCCAATACTAAGTGCAAAACTAAACCACGCCTTATCTTTTGCACGTTTTATATGGAGTTTTTCTACAACAGAATATGCCTTTTCCCAACGCAAAAGCACTTCGTCTTTTAGTCCGTACACTCTCATTTCTTTTGCGACCCCCTGAGACATCGACGAGTCTTGATAATGCTTTTGCAAACGACTGATTTTGTTATATTCCTTCGAGTCCCAAAAAAATTTATCGGCAAAGGCAAGCGTCAAAACCAAAATCGCAATGATGTAAAGCAATGATACAAAAAAAATAACGCCTGATACCTGCAATGCCACCACTAAAAGTGCCGCCGCACCCGCAAGCTGTGACACAAACATCAAACCCTCCGACATTACATTGGAAAGTCCCTGCCGCCACATAGTCGAATAGAGTTCATCCTGGAATTTACTGTTCATACGAGCTTTTAGGCTTATGTTTTCATAACAATCCATCTGATGCTCAAACATGCCGTAGTAGTAACTGTCGTGCATCAGCATGTTTAGCATATCGCGGTTAAGCCGATTGGAAAGCCCAACAAGCGTAAGTACAATGCCGAGTGCCAAGATTGCAAAGCGCACATCGGCAAACTCCCCCACCCCTGTGGTGATATATGCAGAAAGTACCGCCACTGCCTCGCGGTTAAAATAAAGTGCAACGGCAGGCAAAACAGAAATGACAACACTAATAACCCCGGGTACAAAAAATATTTTTGCGTTTATCCTAAGGGCGAGCTTTACCGCCCAGACCATTGTGTCGTATTTTTCTTTAAATTTATTCATCGTCTCGCCTCATTTTCGTATAGTGATTTTAGCCTGTTTACCACTTCCCGCTTACGCTGTCGGCTTACAGGGATTTTTTCGCCTGTGACGAGCAAAAGCTCATTTTTTTCTAGTTTTTCAAAAAAAAGCAAATTTACGATAAAGCCCGTATGGCATCGCACAAAATAAGGCTCGTACAATAACTCAACGTGGGTTTTCATGGTTTTGTAGCTTATACAGTCACTCTCTGCATGTATTTTTGTGTTGCGTCCGTCTGTCTCTATATAGCGGATAGTTTTTGTATAAATTTTGTATACGCCGTCGTCATTGCTTTCTATTATAAATCTGTTTTGTCCACGCCTAGCCCTCGCCACCTCTGCTTCTTTCAAAAAACGTGTGTATTTCAGTGGCTTTAGCAGATAGTTGTCAGCACGTACATCATAGGCCTCCAGCACATGGTTTAACATCGTAGTGAGAAATATTATGCCCACATACTCGTCCACTTCACGGATTTTGCGTGCAATTTCTATACCGCTTATACGCGCAAATGGGATTTCTAAAAAAATTAAATCCATCTCCAACGGATAATGGCGCAGGAGCTTTTCGCCGCTGTCATAGGACAAAACTGTCACAGTGAGGCCTGTCTCTTCTTTATACCGTTTTATAAAATCACTTAGCAGTGTACGGACGGCAATGTCACCGTCGCAGATTCCTATGATAAGCACGAGACAACCCTCCTCAAAACTAAATCTAGGCGACCACTATTATATCTGATACAATAAAAAAACCAATGCGGTCAGCATGGTTGGTATGTAAAAATGCGTAATCGGAATTTTATTATTAGAACATGGGGAGATAGATAATTATGAGAAAATTATTTTTTATATCGTTATTATTTTTTGCGGTGTTTACTATTACAACGGCCTACAGTGCAGAAAAGCCATACGTCAAAATGGTAGCACTCACATTCGACGATGGCCCTTCCGTTCACACGGATACTATTCTTGACATCTTGGAAGAACATGATGCGCGAGCGACATTTTTTGTGCTGGGCAACAGAATCTCTTCACACCGCGAAACAGTGCAACGAGCAGTCACTCTTGGCAACGAAATAGCTAACCACACCAATTCTCATCTCCGCCTCACGGCACAGACAGACAGCCAAGTAATCCACGAAATAAAATCCGCAAGTGCGGCAATAAGAGAAGTCGCAGGGGATTCTCCACGGATATACCGCCCACCGTTTGGCGCGACAGACGAAAGAATCATAAGTATTTCAAAAGAACTGGGCTACGGCATAGTTAAATGGACACTCGACCCCTTGGACTGGCGCGACCGCAACCCCGACATAATATATGAAAGAATCATGAGCCAAGTCGAGGATGGCTCGGTCATCGTACTCCACGACATACACCGTACAACGGCACAAGCGATGGAACGAGTGATTCCAAGCCTCATAGAGAAAGGGTTTAAACTTGTGACGGTATCAGAACTGCTGGATTATAGATATGGCGCACCGGAAGCAGGAAATATCTTTGGCTCATACTGTGCGTGGAGGGTGTGGGATAATTAAGTATCTTTTTTCCCAAAAACAAAGGACACAACTATACCCAAGACAAACATAACTACTGTAAATACAACCAGTATACCGGTGATTTCGTCATGGCTTTGATAGGTATCGGGACTATTAAAAATCATAAAAATTGTACCAAACACCAATCCCATAATCGCAAAATATGTCGCGCTGTGATGTTTTTCCAGACACCATGCTATGAGCTTTGAGCCGAGCAAAACACCTGCGACGATACCTATACCTATGGGTGCAACCACAAGCACTATTTCGAAAAGCAACCCAAAATCTGATGGCGACATCAGATATTCTCGGATATTGTCAATAGTGCGCATAGCAAGCGGATATATCCCAAAAAGCATAAGCACCATCGCGCCGCTTATCCCGGGTACCACCATAGCTGCCGCCGCAAAAGCCCCACCAACAAACAAATATACCGCCGTCCCTGCATTAAATGCGACACCTTCGGCAGGTGTCGCTGTTTCTGACCCCGGCACAAAAATTGTTAACAAAATAACAAATGCCGCGGCAAAAACGGCGATTACATAATATTTTTTGGCTCCCTCATAGGGAGCCTTTGATAATGCTTGCCTATGGATAAAAGGCAAGCTGCCTGCCATTAATCCGGCCATAAACCCGCCTGTTTGCAAAGAAAAATGCAACAACAAGAAATTAACAGCCCCTCCTGCCACTATGATTCCCATGACCATTCCTACACCAAAAGGAATCAAAAATTTTAATGATTCCTTCATATTTGAAAACAATTCATTAATAGAAGAAATTAATCTGTCGTACACACGAAATATCACCGCAAGCGTGGCACCGCTGACCCCCGGCATAACATTTGCGCCACCTGCGACCATCCCTTTTAGTATCAATGCCAAGTACTTCATGTTAACATCCCCAATGCTATTAATGTTTTTTTAAAAAATTTCGACAAATTTCCACAAAAAATGTTGACATGCATTTAACATGCTGTTAATATTTGCGTAACATTTACGAAATGGATGTGGATTTATGCGTCGTGCAACAATTTTAAGCTTCCTATTTACTATATTAATGGCAACCTCGGCTTATGCAGGTACATATGCCGTAGTCACCGGCTCGCGTGTAAACGTACGCTCTTGTGCCGATATAAATGCGGACAACCGCCTTTTTCAGATAGACAGAGGCTCTTTTATAGAAATCCATGGTGTCAGCGGCGATTTTTTACAAGCCACAATAATGGGAACAAGTGATGTGTATATCGCACGCGAGTTTGTGGAGTTCCGCCAAACCGTAGGCACTGTAGAAGCACCATTCACATGGGTGTATAACCTGCCCGCAGAAGCAGGTGGCACAGCATTTGCTATGCTGTCCGAAGGCGATACTGTTACCGTTACATCCGCCTACTCTCGCTGGTATGGCATGGAGCTTAATAACAGTACCGTTTTTGTACAACAATCAAATGTATCCATCCCTGACTTTGTACAGCTCCCGACAGCACGCCTCGGCAACACCCTTGGAGACCTAATCGTAGAAACTGCGATGAACTACCTTGGCACAAGATATTTGTGGGGTGGGACAACCCCAAACGGCTTCGACTGCTCGGGCTTTATGGTCTATCTCTTTAGCCCTCATGGAATAAGCCTTAACCGCACCTCACGCGATATGGCACGCAATGGCGTAGAAGTAAGCCGCAGTGAACTGGAACCCGGCGACCTTCTTTTCTTTGGCGGTAGTAGAATAAACCACGTAGGGCTTTACATCGGCGACGGCCAGTTTATCCACTCTTCTTCTGACCGTTGGGGCGTAATAATAAGCAATCTGAGTGCGCATTATAACGAGAGAACATTTACTACGGCAAGGAGAGTCGTTTAAAGCAACGTAATGTTGCTTTTTTTACATATTTCAATTGTTTGGTCATCCCATACACTAACCTGCACTTCGCCTATATGCGCCTTTTTCAGCAAAAGCATGGAAAGGCGTGACTGGCCGATTCCGCCGCCTATTGTCAACGGAAGCTCACCCGAGAGTAGCATTTTATGATATGTTAAGCTTTTTCGGCTTTCGTTGTTTGATAATTTTAGCTGGGCATCCAGAGTCTCTGCATCTACGCGGATTCCCATGGACGACAGCTCTATGGCATTGTCAAACAACTCATCATAAAATAGAATATCGCCGTTTAATTCCCAATCATCATAATCAGGTGCGCGACTCCCATGGGGATTCCCCGAGCGGAGCACGGCACCTATTTTCATAAGAAAAACGGTGCTGTGTTCACGTACGATGGCATTTTCTCGCTCTTTTTCGTCCAGCGATGGAAACATGTCTTCCAGCTCCTGCGAAGTTATAAATTTGACTTCGCGATTTAGACGCGGGGCCAGCACCGGGTATATTTTACATAGTTCTTCTTCCGTGTCGCACATCGCATTTACAATTGTTTGCACTGTATCTCGTAAATATGCTTCATTGCGGTCTTTTTCCGAAATCACCTTTTCCCAGTCCCACTGGTCTACATAAATAGAATGCGTATTATCCATCTCGTCATCACGTCGGATTGCATTCATATCCGTATACAGTCCATTGCCTACATGGAAGTCGTATTTTGCTAATGCAACCCGCTTCCATTTTGCTAAAGAATGCACTATTTGTGCAGACTGACCTGTTTCTTTCACATCAAACTGTACAGGACGGTCTATACCGTTTAAATCATCATTAAACCCCGTATGAGGCTCAACAAATAAAGGCGCACTCACCCTTTTTAAATTAAGTGACTGCGCCAATCTGTCCTCAAACATCCGCTTCATCTTGCCAATGGCGGTTTGTGTCTCATACAACGAAAGCAGGGATTTGTACCCCACGGGTACAACAACCTTTGCCATACTACACATCCTCTTTAAAAAATAATCGGATAAACAAGATTTAAACTTGCATAAAATTATACCTTGATTTTTTGTCTCCGTAAAGACTATACAGAAAAATCAACACGCCACAGAAACAATCTGCAAATTTACCCCAAGTTTTTTGCAGTTATCAATAACATACTTCGTCCCACGCGAAGCTCCATCCCAAAAAGCCAGTACGGTATCGCTGTATTCGATGATTTGCAAATTTCTTTTGAGTGGCGCACCCCTTCCGAACTGTTTATAATTGGGCAAAAATTCAACGATTTTTATTCCATTTGCGGTTGCGTATTCCCGCGCCGATGAATCAACGCCCTTTGCGCCGCCACTCACTATTTCGGTCGTTTCGGGCGGCAGATATTCCGCCAAATTTGGAACTTGCAGGTTTCTTGAACCTATTACAGCTACTTTCATACTTACTACCTCCTTGTTAAATGGGTGTGTATCTTCCGCTCGCGACCCGCTCTCCAACGCGATTCGGACAATCCTCCGTTTTTATACACATAAAAAAAGAATCCTCCGCGGCAATAAAATTGCCTTGAAGAACTCCCTTTATGATTCTGAATATTTTTTTGTTTTAACCCGTGAAACATTTCGAAACAAACTGGATTGTTCCTTAGCAAAAGTCCGAAATCTTTCTTACATTGATGTACATAGGTACTCCTTTTTTTCCTTTTTTACACATATGCCCAATCTGTGAGCCATCTACCGCTAATCATGCCCCAAACACGAAATTGAAGCCTATCACAGCCACAAAGTGACCGCCTGTGATATATAACCGTCTGTTCAAAGAAAGGTGTAATTTCTTGGTATGACGCTTCTATTTTTACCGTTTCTTGTGTAGCCGCCGTGTTTGCCATTGCAGGAGCGGCAAAGGATAACGCCATCACACCGATAAGCAAAAATGCAACGAGTATTTTTTTCATATGTTCACCTCCTCTTCTTATCTTTCCCTTGTACGAATTTCGACCCATTGAAGAAGGTCGCTGTCCGCGTCCACATACCGAAACAAACTGGATTGTTCCTTAGCAAAAGTCCGAAATCTTTCTTACATTGATGTACATAGGTACTCCTTTTTTCCTTTTTTACACATATGCCCAATCTGTGAGCCATCTCATGCTAACTACACCCCAAACGCGAAATTGAAGCCGCCCGCCTACCCATCTGTGATATATTGTTGTTTTTTCAAAAAATGGTTCAATTTCTTGGTATGACGCTTCCTTTACCGTTTCTTGTGTAGCTGCCGCCGTGTTTGCCATTGCGGGAATAGCAAAGGACATCGACATCACGCCGACAAGAAGAAATGCAATAAATATTTTTTTCATATGTTCGCCCCCTTTCCCTTTTGTTTTTATTCAGCAAAGAAAATCAATCCCTTGCGCGAATTTTCACCCATTGAAGAAGGTCGCTGTCAGCGGTTACAAACATCTTGAAAACCCCGTCAACATAATACGAAAACGTGCCATCTTCATTATCTACAAGGAAAAGTTCCATTTCTACCATACGGAAAATGTCCTCTCCTTCGCCGTCCCTGTATGCGTCCATAAAATCATAAGCAACCACGGAAATATACGCTTCCCAAGCCACCGGACGGACGGTAAACGCATAAGAACTAAAAAACAACGCAACAATCACAATTGAATACCCCACATTTGTTAATAGCCGCCACTTTCGGCGCGATTCTTCCCATCGCATAGCCATAACGGTTAGCCTGTCCATCAATTCGTCCTTCTTGCCGACAAGCGCATTAACTCCATTTAGGCTACGCGATTTTTCCTTTCTTGCATCTTCCAATTTTACAAGTCCGTCCAATAAGTGGTTAAAATCATTTTCGCTAGGTACGGCGTAACCGTCACACTTTAATTCTCGCGCAAACTTAAAATTTTTTTTCAAAATGTACACAATGGGATTCCACCAAAAAACAAAGCAAATAAAATTAATCACAATGTCCGTTAAGTAATCCTTGTCTTGGATATGCTTCCATTCGTGCAGTAGGACAACTCGCAATTCATTATCTGTAAACGCGACTTCGGGCAAAATGATGTACGGTCTAAACGCTGTGGCTACCACCGTATTAAATGCCGCACTCCGATAAATGCGGAAATGTTTGGATGCACCGATTATTTCAGCCAACAAAAATTCTGCGTGTTTATCGCGAGGCAAAGTTACCCACCACGGCATTAAGTTGCGATATTTGCTGATGTAATCATGGACGTATCGTGTCGTGAGCCAAACAGTTCCCGCCACCCATGCAAAAATTAAAATGTGTGCAATTGTAATCGGAGGCACGATTTCAAGCCGAAAGAAATTTACAACAGCAGGGTAAAGTGTTTCAGACCAAACCACCACTGCAAAGGGTACGTCAACCATGATAAACATTCTGAGAACGCTTAAAATAAGCAATAACAACAACGGAACGACTGAAAAAATAATTGGATATTTTACTTTTCGCATCAACAATCCAAGAAGGATAAAGACGGTAAACCACACCGCGCCCATTACAAAGGAATAAGGGGACACGTAATTGTGAAATTCAATCCCCATCCTGTCACCTTTGTTTTGATTTTCTTAAACGGTCTGCAAGCGCATGAACGTCAATATCTATTCCCATATCGTCCATGCCTTCTATAATTTTCATTGCGTAATCTTCGGTTGTGATAATCGGCTTGTATACTCGTGCATGTTTTCCCGCAGTGGGCTTGTAAGCATCCAACGCCACCGCGCCTTTTTTTACTAAGCGTTTCATAACTGCAAAAATAGAGCCTTCATGCCATGTCCGATTAGGTGTAATTTCAATAATTTCGGCAGTCGTTAAGGGCTTTTTGCTTTTCCATAGCACGTTCATAATTTCTGTTTCTTTGCCTGTCAGCTTCATTGTCCCTCACTCCCCAAAATCCCCTTCACGAGTGGCATTTTTCCCGAATAAAAGATATTCCGACTCCAGTAATCCTAAGGACTGAACTTTCCTTGACCCAAATAATACTGCAATATGTGGCATCTGTCAATACAATAAATTTTTGAATCCTTCAACCAAAACGACAAAGTTGCTTTCTCGTCAAAACGACGATAATGTTTTTATTGCTCCACAAATCGCGTTGCCACTCTGTATAATCAGTTGTTATGCTACTAAAGGGCTTGTGAAAGAAGCCCACTAAAACACATGGCTGTCGGCTCATTTACGGCATGAATAATGCGGTTTGCCGTTTGGGGAGGAGGATAATTGGTATGCCTCAAACGGGTAACCCTTTTTCTTTTTGGTATGTTTCGAGAAATTCGGTGACAAATGCTCGTTCATCAGGGGGAAGCAATGCCAACTTGGCTTCCCTATCAGGAATGTCCAAAGGACTCATCAATACGATTTCGCCCCGTGATACCTTTTCACGAAGGGGGTGTCCTTTTCGTTTCATGCTGCTAAGGTCATATTCGGCGTTCACAGTATCACCTCTTCCAAAGTTTTTGCTCTAACTGTGTAGCTTTTCTGGCAGAAATTATCCGTATAACGGCATCATCTTCACGCCAGCAATGAACAACCGTAAGAATACGCGATTCTTTGCTTAATCCAATGACAATAAGCCTTTCTTCGTCATCGGAATGGTCATCATCGTCAAATTCTTCTGCGCCGCCAATTACAAAGACAGATGCAGCTTCTTCAAATGATATACCAT
>WRGY01000120.1 GCA_009786925.1 Defluviitaleaceae bacterium
TTTGACAATGGTGAGAACGTACTTTTACCAGATGTTCTTGCTACTGTTGTTTATGGCGAAGATATTGAGTGGATAAGTTATGTGATAGATAACGAAATTGGCTTAGGCTCGACAATTGAATTTAGTAGAGGCATAACATTAGGGACACCAGACTTCCTTCAAGAGCCATTTGAAGTAAGGGGGATTAACATTCGTATTTTTGATGAGGATGGTAGCATCATTTTTGAGCAGGGTTTCTGAAAACAAGCATTTTCTGCATCAATATTCATTTCCGCACCGATAGGTGTGGAAGCCTCGGCAGGGCGCACAGCACCGGTCATCGACCGGTGTATAGGTGCGCAGTTTGTTCCGTTGGTGCAATTGAAACTCGAAGAAGGAGATGAAATAAATGCAAGCATACAGAGTTTATTACGATGAAGGTAAATTTATCCCTTTTGAACCCGTAGAAATTAAAAAGGGTAGTCAAGCTATTGTTACTATACTCGACTTCCCTTTTGAAGGTACAAATAAGCAAAACAGTCTAAATGATGCAAGTAACCGCCAAATAGAGGCTATGAGACGCTTTCGGGAAGAAATACGCGATAATGATGAACCTGTGCCTGAGTTTGAGCGTGTTACCTTGCGCGAGGTTGAAATATGACATATGCTTTGGATTCAAATATCATATCTTATTTGCTTAAAGATAATGACTGCGTTTACAATAGATATTTTGATGCGCTTTCACAAGGTAATAAATGCGCTATTCCACTTATTGTTTATTATGAAGTTAAGCGCGGATTAAAAGCGAATGATGCAAATAAAAAAATGCGTTCGTTTGAAAAACTCTGTTTCGATATCGGGGTTGACGACCTCACACAAGAAGATATAAATGTTGCGTCTGATATTTATGCTGAACGCAAACGGAACGGAACACCAATTGAGGACACGGACTTACTTATTGCGGCGCAATGCATGACCCAAGGATATACACTTGTCACTCATAACACAAAGCATTTTGAACACATAATGGGGTTAGAATTGGAAGATTGGACATACGCCCTTTAAGGCACATCTCCTATGTCAGTTTTGCTATTTGCGTATTCCGTGTGCATCTCGAACAAGCGGTACGCGGTCATGGTATGTTCCCATGTTGGCTTTCAGCGTGGGACAAATCTCCCATGCTCTTTTTGCAATACCGCTATCGTCTATACGGTAAAATTTGTTCTTGTAAGGGTGTAAATAACGCTGTTTTAGAGCAAGTTATATTTCAAAAATACTCATGACGATTAGATATTCCTCTCGGTTCAAAAAAAATTATAGCGAAATAATTCGAAAGCCGTCCCGCCTGTCGCGACAAAACCGCGAAAATACAATTTTCGCCGCCGCTCGGGCGAGACGGTTTCTCATTCATTTCGTCTTAGTAAATATATACCGCTCTGCTTGCATCGTCCCAACGGACTTGCGCACCGAGGATTTCTGATACATAACGCGCAGGTACAAAGGTACGGCCACCCTCGATGACTGCGACACCCATACCGTCGGGCAGTGGCATGTCTATTGTCACGAATGCCGTCTGGCCATTGCGGGTGATGCTTACCGTGCGGGTTGCTTCGTTCCAGTCAACGTCTGCACCGAGGCCTTCGGCTATGGCGCGCAGAGGTATCATGGTGCGATTTGCTACCGGGTCTATGAATGGTGTAACATCGCCGACCGTAACGCCTATGGCGAAGTGCATGGGTGGTGCATCCATCAGGCCAACGCTCCAATACCATTTCCTCCCAAATACCGGTATCATCAGTCGTCAAATGTAAAATATCTCCTGTGATGCCACCGGATAAGGCGAAATCAAGATTTTCTATGGGTACATGAATAAAATTACCAAACTGGTCTCGTGGATCATAGGAAATTATTATAACCTCACCGGGGTCAGCTTCGGTGATATCCCAATGCCACATTCCTTCATCGGATATTCTAATGCTTCTGGTTTGGATGCTCCCCACACGTTGCTGCTCGGGGACGACCTCAGCTGTGGCAGTAGTCGATGTGTGCCGCCAGTCTACTGTCACCTCTATGGTACGTGGTGTGGTATCTTGACCAATAGAAAGCCAAATCGAGATGCTGCTTTCACCAGTGAAATCAGATTGCCACACATCATAATCATACTCATCGCCACTCGAGAGATATACCGAAAATATTGTAATTGCCAGGTTTATGATTTCGAAAACAAACGCATTCGTAGGGAAATACAAATCAATTACCTTTGTTACATTCATGTCTCAACCTTGTCCATCTATCCCTTCCTTCTGATGAGGCAAAAGTTCATTGTACTGTGTACCTTCCATTGCATATATGAATGGGTCATCTGCATCGGTGTTGTTTCCACTTAGCTCCTCTATGATTGCGTGGGAACAAAATGGCACATATGAGGCGCAATAGCCGCCCTCATGCAGGCATACAAGTTTTCCGCCTGCGTGTTTGTCGGCGAGTTGCCTAACCATGCGTGCCATGTAGCGATAGCCGTCGGCGGATAGCATCATCCGCGCCAATGGGTCAAAGATATTTGCGTCTTGTCCGGCTGATACCAAAATCAACTCCGGTGCAAAATTTTCTACAGCGGGTATGACGATTTTTTCGAAGGCATAACGATATACTGCATCGCCGCTACCTGCGTATAGTGGAATGTTTATTGTAAAACCCTCTCCCCTGCCCCGACCCGTATGTTCGGACTTTCCGCGTCCTATCGGGTCGAGTCCTGACTGATGCAGGGATATAAATAACACGCTGTCATCTTCGTAAAAAGCATCCTCCGTGCCGTTACCATGATGTGCATCCCAGTCGATTATTGCAATTTTTTCTATGCCAAGCATATGTTGTGCATACTTGGCGGCGATTACGATATTATTAAAAATGCAGTAGCCTACACCCCTGTCTGCCTCGGCATGATGGCCGGGGGGGCGTGTCAGGACATAGGCGTTTTCTGCCATACCCTCGGCTACGGCCTTTACGGCTGTGATTGCACCACCCGCAGACAGCTTTGCGATTTCGTATGAGCCGCGGCCTACTATTGCAGAATCGCCGCAGTCCTCTCCACCTGTTTTACTCATCTCGCGCACAGCTTCGATATGGCGTTTTGTGTGAAAATATTCGAGTTGTGACTCTGTGGCAGTGACGGGTTTTAGGCTGACTAAACGGTCAAGCAAGCCGCTCTTTTCTAATAGGTTTTTTACTCGGCGTTTGCTTTCGGGGGATTCGGCAGAGCCTGACTCTTGGATATAGCCACCCGCAGGCTCAAACAACGCACCACCACCCGCATTATGCCAAAAATAGCTCTCATCACAAACAAAGGCTGTTTTCCTCGGGAAGTCGCGGTATAGCGGGTATAACAAAACCCCTTCTGCAAAGACCATCAACTCGCCATGTTGCCTATATCCAAACGCCCCATAAACGCCCTTGCCGAATACATATGCCGTACTCGCCTCCAGATACGTTGGGATTCTTTTTTCATCCAATATATCCAGATGGAATTTTAACAATGCCTTACCTATGCCCCTGCACCTTTCATTTTTGTCCACAACAAAGCCTACCAGCTGATAGAACTCACCCGAAGGCTCACTGTCATGCGACATATCCGCCACCGCCCGAAAACGCGGCGCGTACTCACCCACCACACGGTCGATTTCGTCGTAGATGGCAATGTCTACATCATGTGGCAACCATACCGTCGCACCTACGATTTTGCCGTGACTTTCTGCGACATGCGCGACACAGCCCGCCGCACGCAGATATACCTTATAATACTCCGCTACGACAGCATTACGGATTTTGTCATCATCCACCGTCCAGTGAAAAAATTCATCATCAAAATAACCCGAAGAAATAAACTCTGCTGCTCGGTCTATCTCCTCGGGTTTTATGGCCCTTATAAAAAAATCGCTCACTTTTTGCTCCTATCATTTGCCCTATCCTCCACAAGCGACACCAGCGGAAACATATCGTTATAATGTCTGTGGATAAAGAGGGCGTTTTGTTCGTTATAAAGTGTTTCTGCGGCATGGTCGGCTATGGGTGTGATTACACGCTCATTAGCACATTGCACAGGCGACACATCAGAAGAATACCGTGAACCCTCGTATTTTAAATTATCATAAGCATAATTGCAACGTGATTTTATCGCACATTTTTTGCAAGGCTCGTATAGTTCTTTTCCATGCTTAGAGAGTTTTTTTTGCTTTGCCCTGTCTACGCCCCTAAACACATCCCCTACTTCAAAGGCAGGATTGCCAAGATGTTTCGATGCAGAATATATTTTACCATCCGGTGCAACAGAAGGCTGATTTACTGCCATATCGCTCCTATCCGTATGGTATTTTTCACCCTTAATATGTGACAGGATTTTCATATCAATCGGGGAGATATAGATTTTTTCTTCCGCCTTAGTCAGGTCAACATACATCTTGGCTATTTTTTTATATTCGCCTTCCAACACAGCAAGTTTTTCTTCCGTCCATGCTGCGGTTTTGCAATAATTCATGCCGACAGTTATGTATTTAAAGCCTTTGCTAATCAAAAATTCTACGGTTTCTGCCGCTCGGCCGACGGTCGATGGGTCAATCACACTCATCGCAACAGCGTATGGCTGATATTCTAACAGCATTGGTATTTTTTTTTCCAGCAACTCAAATGAGCCGTCACCATTTGGAAAAAGGCGGCAGTCATCCTGCGCAAGCCCATCATGAGAAAACCCAATCGTCAAACTGTTTTTAGCCGAAAATTTTAAAAACTCCTCGTCAAGCAAAACGCCGTTTGTCGTCATTTTATAATAAAACGAATGCCCTGTTTTTGCGGTGATTTCGCGGGCATAGCCGATGACATCAAAAATAAGTTGCCTTTCCAAAAGCGGCTCCCCGCCATAAAAA
Organism: Defluviitaleaceae bacterium; assembly: GCA_009786925.1. Taxonomy (GTDB): domain Bacteria; phylum Bacillota; class Clostridia; order Lachnospirales; family WQUN01; genus WQVC01. The sequence continues at coordinate 4,896 of WRGY01000120.1, forward strand.
AGCAATCCCGATTTGGTTTGTTTTGTTGCACTAAGCTTAACCGCCGCAAGCGCGACCTCACGCGACATACGCTCCTCGCCTAATTCAACAAAACAGTATTTGCAACGCAGGTTGCATTGATTTGTAAGATGCAGTGTTAATTGCATGTGGCAAGAAAAGAGTCAATGAACTGTCGGATTTGTGCAACAAAACGCTCCCTGGCCTGCGCACCACCTTCTGCGATTTCTTGGGCGGTTGGGGTTGTTTCTAAAAACTCATGTCCGATATTAATCTCCGGGTTATAAAACACACCTACATTAACACCCTCTACTTGTTCCCTAAACGCAACCCTTGCCAATGATGCAAAATTGCCTCCGCCCACCTTTGCAATCCCGACACCACTCTTGTTGTCAAACAAATCAATGCCTACATCTGTCTCATGCGTCGTATATTCACCAAAATTTTCAAAATTCCAATTCCTAAACTGTTGGGTTACAGTGGCCTTATAATCGGGAGGCATATCATCAAAATACACACCCACTTCACTAAACATTTCACTGATAATGTTTAAAACTTCTTGCTCCGTCAAATGCACAACATAAAACGGAATCGGACCGCCACCACCACCATGCGCCCTGACGGATAGTTCGAGACCACGTATATCCGGTGCAGTGATTGCAACCGTGCGGGTATCCTCATCCCATTCTATCTCTGCTTCCAATGCTTCCGAAACCACACGTAATGGCACAAACTCCCTGCCATCAATTACAACAGGGGGTGCGTCCAATGTATATGCCGCACCAAACAGCTCAAACATCTCACGCATAGGTACCATGGTTCTTCCGTCTACAATCATCGGCGATGTTTCAAATACAATCGGAGTTCCGTTTAATGTCACATTTATCCGTGGCGACATGCCGCTAGAGCTAAAAAAAAAATCAATAAACTCCCTTACCTGAGTCGTAAGCTCTGCTTCTATTTGCGCCCGTGCTTCTGCTCGCCCCTCTGCTGTCAGCGAGTTTACATCCCCCACAGTCCACCACTCATCCTTAGGGCTGACACTCGGCGTAAAAAATACACCTACAGAGATGTCATCTGTCTGCTGCCTAAATTTTTCTGCGACATCTAAAGCAAGCCTACTCCCGCCATGTGAAAAAAACGGAATATTGTTATCTTCCCAAGTGATGTGACTAATCGCAATGTTTTTATCTTTATCAAACAAACTAAGTCCAAAGGCAGGCGAAAAAGGAGCACCAAAATCCACAGTATATGCAGGAGGGATTGCATCAAAATTAAACCCGGCTGCTTCCAACTGGGCGCGAATCATACTAAAGGCTTCCTCCTCGGTGATATGTACCACGTAAAATGGGAATCCCCCACCGCCATGATGAAGCCGCAATGTCAACTCACCGTCATTGCTCTCACTATACGCCGCTCCATACCCATGCGGAACAGGGCCTTCGGCAACACAGCCCATCAGCCCCGAAAACGTAAGTGTACCCATAACCCCGATACATGCGGCAACCTTTGCATTCTTTTGCCATCTCTTGGGTAGCTTTTTTAGCATCGTCGTATTGTTATCCCCAAGGGTCGGAATTTTTGGCGCGTCATAATGTTCAACAGCTGTGATTTTCACTATTCCTTCAAATCCTTCAGGCTCTTGATTTTTTCCTTGACATTTTGCATGGCCTCTTTGTTTTCATTTTTGATTTGCTCAAAAATTTCCTTGCGGTGTACGGATATATGTTTTGGCGCGAGTATACCAAGGCGTACTTGTTCCCCTGTTATGCCAAGTACAACGACCTCTATATTGTCGTTTACTATGATAGACTCGCCCTTTTTACGAGTTAGTGCCAGCATCTTGTTTCTCCATAGCCATCTTTTTCTTGGCGCGTTCGAGTTCTTCAAATATCATAAAACGTATGGGGTAGTCCTCGTTTGTGCATATCATTTGCTTACCGAGACCTGTATTTAGGTTCATCACTATAGGTGCGCGCAAATTTACACGCATGTGGCGTACATAGTCGGGGATGACTACGATGTTGTATATAAGCAAGGGTGCGTCCGACAACGGCCCCAACTCGTCCACCTCTTCTTGCTCCACCTTTGGGTCATAGTCAGGCAAGACTTTGTACACATCCATGAGGGTAAATGCTACATCACCATCATCCAGTGATTGCAGATAAAAAAACATATCCTCGTCTTGGTTTTCGGACATAAAAAGATAACGTTTGCTATCCGGAAATCCGGGAATCCCATCCTCAAATGTGATAATCCGCTCCGGGTCGTAGCTGATTTCTCCAAAATGCTTTGTAACAAATTTTTGCATACATAGCCTCCATTATCTTAAAAAGTTTGCTAATGACATCTGTATCACGCCCGAATTTGCACGCATAGAAGCCATAAAAATCGCCTCGGCAGAAAAGCGCATGATGGTAGCTCGTATCAGGTCGGTATCTTCATTATCGCTTGTTAGCTGTGTATATGCAACCTCATCTTCTTCCAGACGGCTTTGCACAAGCTCCATGCGCACCATACGTGCGCCGAGTCGTGTTTGCTCACGCATAGAGTTATCCGAGTGACGGTCTATGAGGAAGAGCATGTTATTAAACTGGTTGTGCAAAGCATATGTGGCCATACGATTTTCGTCTACGAGTTGCTTGGTTACGGCGGCATCTATAGCAGCATCGTCATAGCCCATACGTTGGAAATGCTGACGAAGTTCGCTTTCGTCAGAGATATGGAGCGAGTCTGCAAACTCAAAGAAACGCCTAAAGTCAGCAAACATTTTGTCGGTCAGCACATCCTTAGCCAAAGAGTTAACCTGAATGCGTGTGCGAGAAGCAAATTCGTATTCTATTCCCTGATTATGCATATTTAGCGATACATTCAGCTCTGCGCGGTCGAGAGGGATGGGGACACCGTCGATGTTTAATGCCCTCACAAGTTCCACACCCTGTACGCGAGTATCCTCCATGATGTGTGTGGACACTCCGCCCTCTACTGTGACGACATTTTCGGCGGCACGCGCTGTTGGGAATGTGACAGAAACATTGGTATTTGTATTAAAAAATTGTTGCGGAATATGGACGACATTGCCCACGATATTTGCAAATGGCGGCAAAGATGCACGCAGTTCTTCGGGCAAATCATGGATGGAGGCTCCACCCCCGGTATATGGTGTAAAAGCGGCGGGCAGAGTAAAGCTGTACATAGCCATACCACCGATGGATGTCGCAGGGCCGTCTGCCGCATGACGCGAAAAATACTTTGTTACATTATAAATCAGTGTAGACCCGGGCGGGATATGAGATGTATCTGTAGAAATAATTTCTCGACCCGTAAAATAAACAGAAGGGTTGATGTCGCCTTGACGGAAGCCCGTTTTGCGATATGTGACGCTCACACCTTCTCTCGGGAAGTTTGCGGCTGTATCCCTATGCATTACAAGCTCACCCGTCTCGGGTATAAAATGCATGACAGGCACAGGTGGTGTCGCTCCGTTATTTGCAGGCGGAATATATGCATCGGCATTTGTGATGCTCAAGGTACGCACCTCAAAACCCGGTACATGAGGCACCGCATCCAGCCCCGTATAAGCCAGCTTTAACACACTGATGTCGTGAGAAACAGGCTGATAGGTACCCAGCCCACCCGGCACAATCAGCCTTTGGAAAGACTGCTCCCGAGCTATATCCGCCAGCCCAAAATGTTGTGTAACTACAAAACTGCGGTTATTGTCAGCAACAAACATAGGCGGCTCGTTTGTACGGAAACCGGAAAACAGATAGTTGCCACCAAATGTCTGGTTCATTTCATGCCCGAGTTGGTTAAACAACGAGTTCATTTGACGTATGATTGTCTGCATATTCGTGACGTTGTTATCACCATTCGCGCCTTGTACCACGAGGTTGCGCATTTGGAAGAGTAGTTCCTGATTGATATTATTGAATGTAGATTCCGTGACATTCATCCACGCAATCCCTTGGTCTACGTTGCGTTGGAACTGCATATTTTCATGCACAGATGTACGGAACATGAGTGCGCGTGATGCAATAATCGGGTCATCAGAAGGTCGCTGTATACGCTGTCCCGTTTCTATAGAACGGATAATACCGTCCAGCCTGCGCATATTACGATTTATATGCATGAGCGTGGTATTTGTCATCATTGCATTAGTCAGTCGCATAAAGTCTACCCCTATCTGTTGATATAATCTGCCAAAGAAAGCTGTGTCGTGCGTGCAATAGCCATGAGCGCGTGATTAAATGCCGCTTCGGCACCGCTTTTACGCATGATGGCGGCGGCGAGGTCTGTATCCTCATTTTGAGAAAGAAGCTCCGTAAATGCAACCTCATCCTCTTCCAGACGGATACTTATCATCTCCAGCCTTGCCATACGAGAGCCGAGATTAGAATGCTCACGTTGTGCCTGTGACGCATGTTGCATGATTGTTTCGAGCATGTTATTTATGCGGTCATGCAAAGCGGCAGAAAACATCGCCTTTTCGTCAGACAAAAACTCACTTACCGCTTCGATTAGCTCGTCACCTGTGAGTTGATGGGCCGGCCCCCTAAAGTACTCTTCAATAACACGCGGGTCAGATGTCACAAGAGAATCCGCAAAGTCAAACAGTCTGCGCAAATCCGAAAACAGATTAGCGGTCAATACATCGCGTGCATGTGCATTGATTGTGATATATGCCATGGGCGATACTTCCATCTGGATATTTTGCCCCGCAGTATCAAAATGCTGTGTTGTTGCACCGTTGATTGTTGTCACACCACCCGCAGTCGTAAGCGTACCGCCTATGAGTTCTACAGATTGGAAATAAACTATAGGGTTTAGCTCACCCGCACGCAGGTTGTTTTTTTCATATACTACATTGATGCCTCCGTGGTTATTGATGAGGTCTCGTGTAGCATCACTCATCACCAACTCACCGGTATCACGCAAAAAGTGAATTACGGGCAGACCGTTATATTCGTCATCAGGATTGTATGCTGTATGCTGTGGTGATGGCGGCGGAAGCAGAGGGTCAGGGCGCATATCAGTAGAGTCCAACGTGATTACATGGAAGTTAATCGCACCATCTGCCGAAGTAATCCCCGGTTGCGGCACATCAGCATTAGGTACATTCAGATGGAAATCAACATTTGTAAACGGAAGTTTTATCACATTGATATAAAAATCTTCGGGCATATGTGTGGGACTTTGTCTATGGAAAGCAATGGCCCGCTCTATGGTTGATGCAGAAAAATTTTGTGTGATTACAAAGCTACGCTCCGCAGGCCAATCTGTTTTCAAAACAGGCGGCTGGTTTGTATGGAAGCCCGAAAACACATATCTGCCCAGATATGTTTGGTTCATATCAACGCCAAACATCTGGTCAAAATATTGACGCAACTCTGTGAGGATTGCACGTTGGTCGGGCAGTTCATTTGTACCTGTTTGCGCGGCTTCTACCAGACGTGTATAAATACGATTCATCAATGAAGGTGTAGTGGGGCTACCTGTCAATATGCTGTTAAACGCCGCCTCGGATACCTCCATCCAAGCCATACCCTGTTGGGTATTGCGCAAAAACTGCTCCGCCTCCGACAAAATAGTACGATAGCGCAACGCCCGCGAAGAAAGCAAGGGGTCATCAGAAGGCCGTTGAATTTTCTTTCCTGTTTCTATCGAAACAACAAGATTATTCAGATGCCTGGCATTACGCCAGATATTATTCATGGCACCGCCATAAATCATTGAGTTGGTTACACGCATAATGGATTCCCCCACCGATTTTTAGTTTAAGACCCTTTAATCCGTTACTTTTCCGGTTTAGTCGTTTTGGTTAAAGGTTTAGAAATTGCCGAGCCTGTTAATCAATGTGTCATATATCGTATCGAGTACGTTGATGAGCCGCGATGATGCAACAAACATATTTTGGAATCGCACAAGATTCATCATTTCTTCTTCTGTGTCTACACCTTTTACGGATAGACGATGGTTATGTGTATGATGTGTCACCTCTGCATAGCTTGTGCGGAACATATAGGCTTGGTTGTTATCTACAGCGAGATGGTTACTCGTTGCTATGATAAAGTCGATTAGGCGACCTTCGCGGAAGAGACTCTGGTCATTGCCTACCGCAAGGAAACCGTGGACTATATCGTTGTTTGCCTGCCCGATATTCGGATTGCTGGAGGCCGCAAGTAGCGAAGGGTCCTCCATAAGCTCCGGGTTTACGATAAAGTTTAGCGCGTTAAATTGGCTATAGTCTATGGTAAACAATGGACGACCCATAGAGTCACGCGCTACGTTGTTTGGTGGGTTTGGGTCTGCTACTGTTACCAGATTGCCGTTAGCGTCACGCAGTGGATTTCCGTCAGCGTCTGACAATATCCACAGCCTAAGGCTTTGCATCGGGTCGTCGTTCACTAACATACCCGGCAGTCCCGTAATCGGGTCCTCCATGGTAAAAAACAATGTATTTCTGTTGTCGCCATTAGCATCAAATCCGAAGATATGCCCTGTCGAACCCGGTATTTCCAATCCGTCGGCATTGCGCCCTTCGTTTATGGCACGAGCGAATGTGCGGATTAGGTGGTTTAGTTGATTCATATAAAATGGAATGCCTTTAAAATTTGTTGTTGGTGCAACGGGTCTGGACGTACCCGCAGGGAATCCCGGAGCGGTAGCCTCATCGAGTATGGCTTCGAGGCTGTCCCTGAATGCATCCAACCCCGTAACCGTAGCAGAGGCGGCGATAAACGCTTCCAAATCTGCTTGGCTTGCATATGGGCTTATTGTGTTGAGGTTTAAGCCATTTGCTAAAGCACGCATTGCGGCGATTTGTGCATCAAGTTCATCTCTCAATGCCTCATAGTCCGCCACAAAACCTGCGGCCGCACCGGACTCTATTTCATCTATCCTTCTCTGTACGAGCTCCAACATATCTACGGCATTACCGATTGCCCATTCCAGTTGCGCATGTATACGCTCCGGGAATGTTGTGATTTCGCCGAGGCCTGTCATTGCCGTGTTTAGGTTGGTCAAATGTGTGTTTGCGGTTGTCACCTGTGCTTCTATATCGTCGGGTATGGATGCAAGCTCCGTCAATGCCGCACGTAATGGGGACAGATGCCCATTAACATTATCCTGTAGATTGCGCAATGTACTCATCACTGCGTGGTCAGCAGGAAGATGGTTGCCAAGCTCTGCATAAAGGTTTGCAATAGCATCCCTAAAATCATCATGACTAAGCGCGTCAGCGGCGGCTGTGGCTGCTGCCGAGTTACCTGTGGCAGCCGCGGCTGTATTCGCCAGCGTGGTTGCGTTTTCCAAAAGGTCTTCTAATGCTGTGATATATGCATTTAAAGCAGGGTTAGCGGTGAGGTTTACTGCATTACCTATGGATGCGCGAAGGCTCGGAAGCCCCATATTTGTAGTGAGTGTCAATACATGCGAAGGCGCGGGTACGTTAATAGAACTACGCAACTCATTGCGACGTGACAGTTGGTCGGCTAAGGCGCGAGCATATTCGCGTGCCTCTTGTGTGGTAGACGCACCACCGAGCGCGGCCAAGCTGTCGTTACGGAGCGTCACCCACCCCGGCATACTTCCCGACAATGTGTCAAGCCTCGTCCCCAATGTATCAATGAATGCAAACGACCTCTGCAATGCAGCCAACTGGTCGGCAATCATCATACTACCCGTGAGTGTGGGCGGCATGGTAGACTGTCCGCCGTTTCCGTCGCGTACATCTACTATACCCCGCAATTTTCCGCTAAGGGTAGAGCTGTGGATATTAAAACGTGAACCTGTTGTTGTAAAAAATACATCATACAACCCACCTACGTCCATCTCGTTTCGGCGTGCGCCGGAGCGTGGGTCGTGGATATTGTCACGAGCTACAAGCTCCAATGAGTTTTTGCGGGTGTGGTCTACAAAGTCATAACCGTTTATCATCACAGAAAGTCTGCGGTCGTTTTCCAAACCGGGGCGAGAAAAATCACGCTCTTCTACCTGGACATTAACCAAGCCGGAGAGTTCGTCTATCAATAATGCACGCTGGTCACGCAGGTCGTTCGCATTGCTGCCGTCTCGCTCAAAAATATGAATCTGGCGATTAATATCTGCAATTTGTTGACCGAGGCTGTTGATTGTCACTATTACATCAGCAAATTCTCTGTTTAGGTCTTGCTGTTGGCGTTGCAATGCAAATGCGTTTTGGCGGATTTGTTCCGTTAGGGAGTGCGCATTTGTAACTACGTTTGTACGGAAGGTAGGCTCATGTGCGCGAGTAGTGAGGTCTTGCAATGTCGAGAAAAACCCATTAAATGTACGTTTTACGCCTACGTTAGGGAGCTGGTTAAACACCGTCTCAACAAAACCGAGATGCGTGTTTTTTGCAGTAAATTGATTATGAATCGCGGACTGATGCCAAAATTTTCTGTCCAAAAAACGGTCGCGGATTTGTATAACGCCTGTCACCTGTGAGCCTGTACCATACATACCGCGTCCTGTACCCAAAAGTGGTCTACCCGCTTGCATCTGTGCTACCTGACGCGAAAATCCGGGTATTTCGGAGTTTGCAATATTATGTGATGTCACATTAAGTTGAGCCCGAGCGGTATTAAGTCCTGAAGTTGCAACATGAAGTCCAAAAAAAGCTGAACGCATAAATTATCCCCCTATCGGCCTACTCGGCCTGTGCCGTTTACTATAGTATCTATCATGCCATCTATCATATTAAATACGCGAGAAGCCGCTTGGAATGCAAACTGGAATCGCAACATTGATGCCATTTCTTCATCCATGGATACTCCTTTTATACGCATTCTCATACTTTGCGCTTGGTCTGTCGTGATTGTACCTGTGGTCACTTTGCTGGCGGCTTCTGCTGTTTCTGTAGCAATCATCCCGGTAAAACGGATGTATGCATCCTGTACATTAAAACTACGCTCGCCTATGGTGACAGAATAATGTCCCGCACCTGACATCCACACCTGTTGCAACGCAACCAAAAGGTCGGTATCACCGGGCGCACCGCTGAGTGAGAGTGCGAGCAGGTTATGTCCACCCGCGGCTCTAAATTCAGGGTTTATTCTTATATTGTTAATCGTAAAAATGGTGGATGTGCTGTTTGGGTTTTCGTAGTTGCTTATTGGCCACGGACGACGCGGCACTCGACGCGGCAGACCCGTCAAATCGTCTATGTCCGTAGGGTCGGGTATAAAAGGTGAGCCATCGGGGTTTGTTACATAAAAACGATATTGCCCCGTATGGTCGCGTGGATGTGTTTCTTCTGTATAGCGGACGAAAAGAGGTATACCTCCACGCTGTGGGTCGCTCATATCCAGCGGGCGGAGCGGCACTCGACGCGGCTCTCCGGTTATAGGGTCTATGTCATTTATATCAGGTATGACGGGGTCGCCGTTTGCATCTGTTTGATAGAAAAGGAAGTTGCCGTCGTTACCACGCAGATAGCCCATGAGAGCGTCGTTTATCATAGTGACAACACTGTTAACTATACGGTCGAGATTGATTTGCACTTGCGAAATTTTTGCATTTTCTACCGACCACATATGGGCGCGGTGATTATGCCTTTGTGCCATATAGTCGCGTTCCATCTCCAACAAAAGAGGAGGAAGGTCTGCCACTGCTGTACCTATATATCTCTGTATAAAACGGTTTGGGTCGTGGTTATGATGCTCCAATGCCCGTTGCAATAAATCCAACGAATGCTCAAGTGCTTCACGCTCTGCGGCGGTAAGTGGCGGAACAAGCGTTGTACTTGCAAGCCTTTCCTCCGTCGCGGTTATGGCCGCCTCCAGCCTTTGCCCAAATGTACCTGTCGCAGGTACGGCCAAATCAGGGTTTGCAAACGCCGCTTGTACTGCCTGCGCAAGCTGACGAATACCAAAAACAGGTTCGCCGTTTTGTATGCCCGGCGGTATAAGCTGGTCAGCGTCTACCACCAGCGGCGGACGCAGTTGGTCACTCATATGATTCATGGGTGAAGTACCTCTGGCTTGCAGGAGAGCAAGCAAAGTACCGCTGTCGTTTCGGTTGGCAGCGTTTATTGGGGTGAGATAGTTTAAATAAGATGTAAACTCGGTGGGCGGTGTCCCCGCCGAAAGGATGTCCGTAGAATGTGTGAACACAGGCTCTACAAACGACGACTCGCGAGAGATAAAACGTAGTCCCATCTGCGACTGTGTAGTACCTGTAAGAATATGATGACCGAGTGAAGTAATATTTACCTCACCCCGAGGGCCGTAAAATACGTCTATGGGTATCATCGTAGCCAAGTGGTCAAGCAAAAGGTTACGCTCGTCTCGCCAGTCATTTGCATTGTCACCCATGGCTTCTGCGGCGATAATGCGGCGGTTAAGGTCGGAAATGGCAGACACTGTAGCGTTTATGCCTGTACGCCCGTTTACGATTTCGCGGATTTGGGCATCCAAATTCATTTGATACTCAATTAGGCCTTGGAAAACTTCCTGCGATTTTATTAGAAATGATTCTGAATTTGAAAGGAAAAATTGGCGTGTAGCAAGTCCTTCAGGATGAGAGGTAAGCTCCTGTATAGAAAACCAGATATTGTTGAGTGCTGTTTGGAAGTTATATCCACCATGCAACTCGCCGAGTAATGTTTCGATTTTGATACCGGCCGCCACTTTTGTGGAATAAAAGTTAAGCTGTGCAACGTTATTGCGGAAGTTTATATCGAGGAACTCATTGCGGATTTGGTGTACCTCACTCCAGTCGGCACCCATCCCCACAACCATACGGTTGCCGCCGCCGCTTACACCTACGGTGCGTGTAAACGCCGTGTTTTGTACTATCCGCTGACGCGAAAAGCCATGTGTCTCGGCATTTGCTATATTATGACCCGTGACGTTCAAGTTGCGCTGTGCAACCCTAAGTCCGCTGTTGGCTACCGTTAATCCTGAAAACCCCATAACTATATACCCCTTATCTCATTGCATTAAATGTGCCTGATGCTCCGTCACCATCCGCGCCGGGAGCGGGTCGTGTTGGATATGGTGTAGGCTCCGGTGCGATGGTAGAACGTAGCGCGTTTAGCGAATATTCTACAAACTCCATAGAACTCTCCAGCAAAGATTTGTTTATATCATTGATTTCTTTTAGCTTTTCTACCGCTTCTCGCAGAGCCGCACCCGACTCTCGCAGTTTTTCTTGCTCTGTCGGCTGGTCTTTCAGTATCTCGATTATGTCTGCAAGTGAGAGGGTATCATCCTTTTTAAAGAGCATCACGTCTGCTATATCTTTTACTAAGGCAATACGATTTTTTTCCAAACGATTGTTTTGCGAAATGACCATGTTTTTCAAGTTTACTAAATTTTGCAATGTTTCAATGTCATTTTTGATAATCGCGTCTTTTTCTTCTAACGAAAGGCCGTACAGCTCTGCATGGCGTTCGGTCTGTTCCCTCATTACGTCTGCGAGTTGGTCTATCATACCTGCCATAACACGCCGCGCCTTTCCGGATTCAATATAAAGACTCCTTTGAGATTTTTGTATGACAAATCAATCCCAAAAGAGCCCCATTATAACATCCTTGTATTTTTGTAAAAAAATTATGCCCTGAGTATACTTGCGGCGACATCCTGCGCACTTACGCGATACGTGCCTGCGTCAAGCATTTCTTGTATCCTGTTTACCAAGCTTTCTCGAATGTCCGGCGTATCGGCGATTGCTCTCCGTGCCGTCTGATATTCTCCTGCCTGGGCTGACAAAGACACCCTGTCTGATTCTGTCACTCTGCTGTCTGTACGTGCTGTACGCGCAGTCGGTCGAGCGTTTTGCGCACTATACGCGCTCATTACACCGGAAATTCTCATGTCCATCATCAAGCCCTCCTTTTACATTTTATTTGTTTCAAATATTTTATCGGCAGTTTGCGATGATTTAATTAGGGGTTATCGTTATTTTTTACGGAAATTGCTAATGTCATACACGAAACATGTGACGCACCTGCTTTTTTTAGGGCTTTTGCGCATTCGTTAAGACTCGCGCCCGTGGTAAAGATGTCATCGGTGAGAATTATTTTTTTTCCTTTCACCATCTCGCCGTTTGTTATTTCAAAAATATCTTTTACATTTTCTGCACGGAGTGAGGGATGGACTTCGGACTGGGGTATGGTGTCAAACACACGCCGCAAGATAAGTCGCATGGGGATTTTGAGAGCCCTTGCCAGCGGAATGGTTATTGTTTCTGCCTGATTAAAACCACGCTCGGATTGCTTTTTTCGATGCATGGGGACAGGGACAATAAAATCAGCCTGTGGCAATGTAGCACGACCACTGTATTCCTTTGCCCACAGCAATCCGAGACCCTGAGCTATACGTTTTTTGCTATTAAATTTCATATCGTTGATAAGCTCACTCATCAGCTCATCATATGTAAATGCCGAGATGTTGTGGGAAAAATAAAATTTTCGGCCTCGGCAGTGAGTGCAGTTAGAAACTGCCGCCTCTGTAGGTGCGCCGCATTTACAAAAAGGTGCGGCAACAGGCTCAAACAGCCCTCGACAATCATCACAAACAAAACGCTCCGGGGCGTTTAGCGGGAACAAAACCTTACATGATATACATGTAGGCGGATAGAGCCAGTCGAGGATTGCATCCAAATTTAACCGCTCATTTCATTTATATTTTCAGGAGTGGTCGAAACGCGCTGGCAGAGGGGCGCGAGCGGAAGATTGCAGTGAGCGATTGCGTGCGCCGCGTAGCGCATTATCACGGCTAAAAAATACTAGCCGACGACGGCAACGTCGGAGGCAGTATTTTTCCGTGATACCAGCGGAGCAAAGGCGTAGCATAGCGAATGCAACTTCCGCTCGCGCCCCTCTGCCAGCGCGTTTCGACCACTCCTATATTTTCAGAGGTCACAATCCTTTAATCGGCGGGCAAGTGCCGTGTAGCGATTTGTGATTTTATTATTGTCAATCATACGGAACATTGTTTCAGGGATGCCGACAAGTACGGCGAGTTCTCGGGCGCGTGTGACGGCCGTGTATAGCAGATTGCGTGTAAACAACATCGGCGGGCCGCTAAAAACAGGGATAATAACGGCGCGGTATTCACTGCCCTGCGACTTGTGGACGGTGACGGCATATGCAAGCTCCAGTTCATCAAGCTGAGAAAAACTATAATTAACACGGCGATTGTCATCAAACTGCACAACAAGGCCGTCATCCTCACTGATGGCATGGATGATACCCATGTCGCCGTTAAACACACCTTCTCCAAAATCCACACGATGCCCTCGCTCGTTAAAGCTTTCCCATACCGCATCATAATTGTTACGGATTTGCATGACCTTGTCGCCTTCTCGGAATATAACGGCACCGAACTCACGCTCGCGTTTTTTTGAAGATGGGGGATTAAGTTTTGCTTGCAGAATATTATTGAGATGTGTGACCCCAAGCAGTGACTTTCGCATAGGCGAAAGCACCTGTATGTCGTGGAGCGGGTCGAAACCCTTGTATGCGGGCAGGCGTGTTGCGATGAGGTCAAGAATGGTCTGCAAAGCATCCTCGGGATTTTGGCGATTTACAAAGAAAAAATCTTTTTCCTTATCATTGAGTTCGGGATATTCGCCTTTGTTTATCCTATGCGCATTAGTGATAATCGCACTTTCGGCGGCCTGTCTGAAAATTTCTGTCAAACGCGCAACGGGCAAGCAATCGGAGGCAATGAGGTCTTTAAGCACATTGCCCGCACCGACGGAGGGGAGCTGGTCCATATCACCCACAAGGATGAGGCGTGTCCCGTCTGCCACCGCATCGAGCAGACTCTTCATTAGAAGTATATCAATCATCGAGCATTCGTCTACAATGAGTACATCCGTTTCGAGAGGGTTTTCCTCGTCTCTTCGGAATGTCTGTCGGCGCGAGTTCTCGGACATAAACTCCACCTCCAACAGACGATGGATGGTCTTTGCCTCACGCCCCGTCGTCTCGGACATACGCTTTGCGGCACGCCCCGTAGGAGCGGCAAGCGTAACGGTAAGCTCCTGCTTTTCAAGCAACCCGATAATGGCATTTATGGTTGTTGTCTTTCCCGTACCCGGCCCGCCGGTAAGTATAAGTACACCCTGCGCCGTAGCGGCAACCACCGCTTTCATCTGACTATCGGACAGAGCCACATCAGTTTTTTGGGATTTTGGGTTCAAAGCCACTGCGGTCTTTAATGTTGTCAATTTCCTTGCAACCTTTAGCTCCGCATAATACAGCGCACTTGCAAAAACGATTGGCTCTTCTTCATCTGTTAGGATTTCTCGGATTATGTGACGCTCCATTTGCATTTTTGCAAGCTCATTTTCTACCAAAGAAGGATTACAATAGAGCAGCTCCGATGCCTGTCGGATAAGGGCGGCAGTGGGCATGTATGTATGCCCTTCGGCGGTGGCCTCCCAGAGACAAAAGCGCACACCTGCCGAAATGCGGTCGGGGGCATCGCGTGATACTCCGAGGCGATATGCAATCGCATCAGCCGTCTTAAATCCTATGCCGTCTATGTCGTCAGCGAGGCGATAGGGATTTTGTTTGATTGAGGTTATGGTGTCCTCTTTGTAACGCTTATAGATTTTCATGGCGGCGGCAGGAGTGATTCCGTTGGATTGCAAAAAAAGCATGGCATTACGCTGGTCATGCTGTGCGTGGAAGCTTTCGGATAAGGCGAGTGCTTTTTTAAGGGAAATACCTTTTATGCGTGAGAGCTTTTCCGGGTCGTTTTCTATTATATCGAAGGAATCCTCTCCGAAACGTGCTACGATGAGGCGTGCCGTTTTTGCACCTATGCCCTTTATTACACCCGAGGCGAGGTATTTTTCTATACCTGCGATGGTACCGGGCTTCACGCGCTCAGAGTGAGATACAGAAAACTGGCGACCGTATTTTGGATTTTCTACATATGTACCATGGGCTACGATGTTTTCTCCTTCGAGTGGGTTGGCAAGAAAGCCTGTGCAAGTGATTTCTTCTTCATCGGATTCATCAGAATTTGCAGGCTGTATAGAAAACACGGTATAGCCGTTGTCTTCGTTGTGAAAAATTACATTCTCGATTATGCCTTCGAGGGTAAGGTTTTCGGCTTGGCTCATGGGGCTATTGTAGCATAACTTTGTCTTTGCCGCACAGCTTCGTAGAGTAGGATGCTGCCCGCTACAGAGGCATTTAGAGACTCAGTATCGGCGGTCATAGGTAAGCGGATAAGGGCATGAGCGGCGGCGCGAGCGGCATCAGAAATGCCGCGAGACTCATTGCCCACAAGAAGGCAGAGGCTCCTACGCATGTCTGTGTCATATGGCAGAGCATCACCGCGTGGGTGCGCGGCAAAAATCGGGACAGATGCCGCGGCGAGTGCGTCAAATATTTCGTTAGGATTTGCATTGTCAACGATGGGCAATCTAAGGACTGCTCCCGCGGCGGCACGCAAAACCTTTGGGCTGTAGATGTCACAGCTGCCCGCTGTAAAAACAACGCCGCTTGTACCTGCCGCGACGGCTGTGCGGATTAGTGTACCGACATTGCCCGGGTCGTTTAGATTTTCTCCCATAAGGATAAAAGCAGTGTCGCATAAAATGGTGTCGAGAGAGTGTGGAATTTTTTCACATACAGCGATTATGCCTTGGGGAGTAACGGTATCGGCGAGGCTTTGGAATATACTGTCGCGCACTACATCACAGCGTGCGCGGGATGTGTAAGGTGTAAGGTCATGTGTGTCTGCGTATTTGCGCGAGGCGATGTAGTGGACTATGTTGAAATGGTAAGGGATTTCTGCGATAAATTTTTCGCCCTCTATTATAAAAAGGCCTGACTCATCGCGTGCTTTTTTTGTTTTTAAATGCTTTAGCATGATATAAACCTAACCAAGTATGAATTTAGAATTTTAATGTCAATGGGCTTTGACATAAACCCGGAAAAACCATTTTTCATAAATACTTCGGCTTGTCCCTTTACGGCATTTGCAGTGAGGGCAACTATGGGTCGGGTATATCCCATGCTGCGCAGTCTCTGTGTTGTCTCTATGCCGTCCATCTCGGGCATCATATGGTCCATAAAAATAATGTCATAGATATTGCCCTGCGTAATTTTATCTATTGCGGCATGTCCGCTTTCTACGAGTTCTACACTTAGGCCAAATGAATCAAGCATGGCTTCTGCTACATAGAGATTTGTGTCCACATCGTCCACGACAAGCACACTGCCATTTGGG
Organism: Defluviitaleaceae bacterium; assembly: GCA_009786925.1. Taxonomy (GTDB): domain Bacteria; phylum Bacillota; class Clostridia; order Lachnospirales; family WQUN01; genus WQVC01. Next base: position 21,113 of record WRGY01000120.1, read on the forward strand.
AGCTGTGTCGGCACAAAATCAAAATCCTTTGCCGATGACAATGCTCCCGATTCAAAATTTTGTAATTTTTTTGCCAGTTCATCTCCCAATATTTCTGTAGCTGCTATTTTTTGAGGTATGTCAATTGTAACATGAGTGCCTTTGCCGACTTCACTCTGCATATCAAAATCGGCATCCATTATTTGTACCATACTGTATACGATGGGAAGCCCCAGCCCCGTACCTGCCACAAAGGGCATTTCGTTTTCATGAAATCGCAGGTAGTCACTGCCTTGCAACTCTTCTATTTGTTGCTTGCTCATGCCTATGCCCGTGTCTTTTACGGAGAGGGATAGCACCATATAGCCCTCTTTTTCATGTTCCTTGCGTTCCAGCGACAAGATAATCGAGCCTGACTCTGTGTATTTGAATGCATTTGTCAACAGATTATTTATTATTTGCTTTATACGCAAAGAATCTCCAACCAATGTCACCGGGATATTTTTATCGACATACATTTCGAATGTAATATCCTTGTTGTCCAGATATACCAGATGCAAATGGGAAACATCGTTTGCGACACTTGCTATACTGTATTCATTTTCCAAGAGGAGCATTTTGCCCGACTCGATTTTAGAAAAATCCAAAATATCATTTACGATATTTAAAAGCGTTTTAGAAGAATCGTAGATTTTTGAAAAAGCCTCTTCTGTATGAGGCGGCATGGTTTGGTTGCGCAGTTGTATTTCGGATATGCCCATGACGGCAGTGATAGGTGTGCGGATTTCGTGACTCATCCTTGCCAAAAACCTGCTTTTTGCCTTATTGCTTTCTTCCAGCTCCATTGCGGCTCGGAGAGGACGCAGGTCTATACTGTATGCAATGATAATAGATTTGCCATAATGGTTGAGCCTTAGCCATTTTGCGTCGGCCGGCATTTCTTCTCCATTTGGCAGGATAAAAAGCCAGTCACTTTGCGAATATCCTTCTTTTGCGGCAAGGGTAATCAGCTTTGTATTTAGCTCGACAACAGGAGTACCGCAGGGCTGGATGGGTGCGCTAAACTTTGTCCAGTTGTCACCAAACTCATCCGCATCGGTGAGGCCAAATGCGTCCAGCAAATATTTATTACAACCTATACATTTGGAGCCGTCCTCTTCCCACAGCTCAATCAGTATCGGGCTGATGTCCAGCAGTTTCCTTGCAAGCTCCATAGACTCGCGCAATTTTATTTCTGTTTCATGTTCCTTTTTCAGAGTGGATTGTTCTATGTTATTTAACACACTCGTAAACATGAGCCCCGCCGAGGCGATAATGTCCATCTCATCTTTATTAAATGCACGCACCTTCTCACAATCTTGCAGAGAAAAAAAGCCTGCGATTTTATTGTTTAAAAACATAGGAAGCACTACAACAGAAACGACCTCATATTCAATAAAATGCGCCTGTATAGAAGGTGATAAGTTTGTTATCGGCCCATTAACATTAAATCCGTCCAAGAGACTGCCAAAAAACTCGGGACTCGCACTATATGGCAATGCAAAACCGTCTGCATATTTTTTTCTGTGTTGTCCCGATTCACTTAGCCATTCATGACGTTTGATAAAGTATATATCGCCGTCTCTTTCTTCATGTTGCCAAATAGAAGCGCGGTCTACACCCAGTAGCAAACCGATGATTTCTACGCCTTTTACCAGTGAGTTCATGCTATTGGATTCTGTCGCAGTCAACAAAATCTGTGCCGCATTGTTTACGGCATCCAACAAATCCTCTCTGTATTCCAGCCTTGCGATTATATTGTTTACCTCTGCCACGATTTCGTTAAATGCACCTTGGAATGCGGCCTCGTTGATTCTAAAATCCAATCCGCCCTGCTCGATGGTAATTTTTGTATTAATAAAATTCTTTTGTAATGAGCGGAGTGTGTCTACAATCTCAGAAAATGCATGTGAGACATCTCTGATTTCGTCGTTTTGCTCAATCGCAAAATCTACGTTTATGTTACCTCTTGCGACCTGTATCGCAGAAAGAGCAAGCTGTGCCAGCGGAGCCACTTTTTTAAGTATAACAAACACACCCACAATACTGATTAACGCAAACAAGACGACGGATATACTCGCCGCGAGTTCGTATCTCGCGGAAGCCCTGTATGCGTCGTCCAGATAAAGTTGTGTGCGATACTCCACTGTTTCTGATAACCTGTTTAGGGTGTGTACAATGGGTAGTCTGCCGATTTCGTAGTAATGGCCAAACATTATGGACACGGCCAAATCCGAGTCCCCGGCGTTTTTGGCGTTAAATGCTTGCTCTTCGAAGGTTGCAAGTGTATTTGATAGATTTAGTGCATGTTCTATCATATTACGCTCTGACCGAGGTGCGTTAAACTCGCTAAATGTTTGAACCGCACGTTCTCTGCGTCTTACATTTTTTATTTCGTTCCAATAGTCATCATACTCATTTCGATTGCCCGTAACAGCATATGCACGCGCCCATCTTGTCAAATCTGCGGATGCACTCTGCAAGTCCTGCACCGCTAATATAAGGCTGTATCTTTGCTCGAATGCGGCCTTTAGCCTACTGCCCGCATTAGATGCAAGCAAAGAAAAACATATATTAATACCTGCCAAAACAACAAAGACGATAATCAGCAACTTTGTTAAAACCGATATACGTATGATGCCCACCCCTGAAAAAATGCGTGTTGATATTCCGTTTGGATTATACTCGCAAAAGGTGGTGTTGTCACTCCCCGCCCAGCATGACGGCTGCGATGATATTTGCGGTGGGATACATCGCATTGAGAGCTTCTTGAAATGTATTGTTTTGCGCTCCTACTTCTAAAAGAATACTAAGCGGGGTCATATGCAGGCTATAGCGAAACTCCAGCAAGTAGATTCTGCGAGCCAGCCCCGGGTACAGCTGGTTTGCGGCGAGTTGCAGATTAAAGCTTAGGGCGAGGTTTTCTCGGCGATATGGATTTGGCAACCATTGCACGGGGGTTATTTCGCCCCTACGATAACGGCGGCTCAGGCCGTTTACAAACATTATGCGAGCAGTGCGTTTGCCGTTTACATATGTCACCATCGGCGCAACATGGGGGCCCACACCGTCGCGGTGAAGGTCGATTACAATCTGTATCGAAGGGTTGTCCGCAAGGATTTGTTTAATTACAGGCTCGAGACGTTCATATGAACCGGGTCTATGGGGTCGGCCTTCTATCATGTCGAAGCGTTCCATATGATGCTTTACTGTTATGCCATGTTCGTTTTCGAGGATATTTGCCAGATACGCACCTACACCAAACACACCCGTCATCGGGTCGGCAGGGTCGCTGTCCACAAACATTTCCATAGAATGCGCATGAAAAATCAGCACTTGCGGGCCGTCTGTGGTGATGTCGAGCGTGAGGTCTTTGTTAATAAATTCCTCTACATCTATATCAGACTCCAACAAAATCGTCCCGGGGTCTGTTAAAAATATGTTTGAAGTGAGATAATTAAAATCCATGAGACGTAAAATTTGGTTTTGCGAAAGCGGAATCAAACTTGGGGACACCTCGGTATTAGCTTTTCGCAAAACGGCGATTTTTGATGGGCCGCCCGACTTTATAAACACTGTCTCTTCTTGATAAACATAGACGGGAGAGCGTGGGAGTAGTATTATTGCCGCGCACAACAGCATTGCCGATAACACGGCGCGGGATTTTATTACGACAATTTTGTTCACAGTTTTACCACCTCACACTAATATATGCACAATGGAGGCCGTTTAATGTTCGCTCATTTTATTTTTAGTATCAACACAGTGTTTCCGTTGTTTTTGCTTATATCACTTGGTTTTTTTCTGCGGCGTATTGAGTTTTTGCCAAAGTCATTTTTTACCGCCGGCAATCGCATGGTTTTTTACATATTGCTCCCCGTTTCGTTGTTTAACAGCATCTACAATGCTGATTTGAGTGGGCTTGCAAGCTTTAGCTTTGCGGCGTTCAGCGTCGGTGCTACGGTTGCGAGTTTTGCGGCGGCGTGGGTCATTTCTCTTTTGGTCGTTAAAGAAAAAGACGTGCGCGGAGCGTTTACACAGGGAGCATTCCGCTCAAATGTAGTGTTTGTTGGCTTGCCACTCATGCGCAATCTGGCGGGGGATGAAGGTGTTGCCGTATTTGCTCTGGTCATCGCACTCAGTGTGCCTGCCGTTAACATTTGTTCCATTTTTGTGCTTTCGGTCTATGCAGACCAAAGGGTAAAAATCTTGCAAGTTCTTATCTCCATAGCAAAAAATCCACTCCTGATTGGCATGTTTTTTGGCTTTGTTTTTTCGCTGCTCGGAATCGAATTGCCCTATGTATTTAACCGCACACTAAACGACCTGGCCGGCATGTCTACGTCCATGGCACTAATCTGTCTCGGCGGAGGGATTACTCTTATCGGCTTCGACAAAAAGACAAAATACGCCATCATTGCCACAGTCATAAAAATAATCATACTGCCCATAACATTTACTGCCGCCGCATACGCAATCGGTTTTAGGGGGGTAGAACTCGCCGCATTTATGGTATTGGGCGGCCTTCCGTCAGCGATTTCCGGCTACACAGCTGTGATGGAAATGGGCGGCGATGGGCATACCGCAAGCAATATCGTGTTGATTTCTACGCTGTTTTCTTCGATTACACTTACATTTTTTGTATATGTAATGATGGCGACAGGCTTGTTTTAATGCTACAGGAACTCCATAAAAACTCGATTGGCAAAATCCATGCCAAACGGCGTAAGAAAAAGTCGGTCTTGCTGGCTATCCAGCAGTCCGTCTTTTTTTAATTTTGCGATTTGTTCCCCATAGATGGGCTCAAACTCGCTTTCGCAAACACCACACATTAGGCGCAGACCAAGTATTATTTTTTCGGAGATGAGGTCACTTTGGCTAAGGATTATTTTTTTGCCGCCGCTTTCCCAACGCGCTTTTCCATCAAAAGAATGCGCACCTGCGCCAAAACCCATATATGGCTTCATAGTCCAGCAGTCTATATTGTGACGGCTTTCGAAGCCACGTTTTGCAAAGTTTGAAATTTCGTAATGGATGTAGCCCATATCGGAGAAGATTTTTATGGCCGAGTGGTACATTTTGCGGTCGGTTATATCGTCGGGTTGTGTCAATATGCCGTTTTCCAGTTGTTCCCATAGCGGAGTGTTTTCTGCGGGGGTTAGGCTATATGCCGAGATATGCTCCGGCGACAGAGCAGTGACCTCTGCGAGGGTTTCTTGCCAGTCGGCAACTGTCTGTGTCGGCAACGAAAACATCACATCCACATTGATATTATCAAAGCCTGCCGCACGCGCATGACAGAAATTTTCTTTAAATTCTTCAAAGCTGTGAATCCGCCCGAGTGTTTTTAACAAACGTGCCTGTGTGGCCTGCAAGCCAAAGCTAAGTCGATTTGCACCATGCTTTTTCAAAGCCGCAAGATACTCAAAATCCACTGTACCCGGATTTGCCTCCACTGTGATTTCTGCATTTGGTGTCAGACCAACACCATGCACCGCATCAAGAATTTCGCATAATAAAAAAGAAGGCAACACCGTGGGCGTTCCGCCCCCAATATACACGGTGTCGACTTCTTCTAATAACGAATTTTTAAGCTCACCAATAATTTGACTTACGCAGATGTCAAAATCCTTTGTTTTTTCCGAAGAAAAAAAATCACAATAGATGCATTTTTTAATGCAAAACGGAATGTGGATGTAAATGCCCGACATACAGCTAGTCGAGCCGCGTGTATGTGAATGCAAAGTCGTCGGCTTGTACGCTGTCTATGTGCATGGAGTCACCCGTAATGGTAAACGTCCAAACTTCGCCCCGCACACCATAAGTCGCGTTGCGTGAGTGGATATGAATGCGGTTTGCATGAGATGTCCACGTAAAGGCTTCTTGTTCGCCCGCATGGCCTCGGCGACCTGCGCCTTCGGCATCAAAGCTTAGAGTATAGCCATGGTCGATGTCCCAACTCCATGTGCCTATGAGGTATGGGTCTTGCTCTTCTGCTATAAAAAAGTATGTCCACGTAACAGTATCATCATGTTGGCTGGTGAGAGTAAGGGCATAATCCTCCATTACAAATGTCCAACGCTCGTTACGGATTTCGCCCATGCCGGGTTCGTCACGTCTGATAAACAGGGTATCGTCATCTACACCCCACTCGAAAGTCTCTGTAAACTCAGGGAAAACGCGCTCACCCGTACCGTCATACATGAAGTTGTAATGGTAAACGCCATCCCTATCCCATGCCCACGTACCCACAAACAACTCGTCCACCTCGCCGGTACTGCCACAAGCGGCAAAGATACCAACCGTAACAAAAATGGAAATAAGTAAAATTAGCCTTTTCATGGTAAAAATTCCCCTTTCGTAATATGGGAGCAATAACTCATTACTATGCTACTAAAATGCCCTACATGCGTCAATAGGGCGTTTTGGAAATTATTTCGCTATAAAATATTGGCGCGGATTTATGCCGCAAGACAAGGAGCAAAAACCGCTAAGATGTTTCACGATTTAGCCAAAAAAGCAATAATTATGCGGGCTTGAGCGGTTATGACCAAAACATCTACGAGCATGTTGAACAATTTATTGCTACCTCTTCCTCAGTCATAAAAACTCCACAATCTGGGTTTGTGTTAATTTCATTTAACATATCTAGGTCGAACTCATCGGGTTCGACTTCTTCTATCATATCCCAAGGGTCATTTGCATTTTTCATTATTTTGTCCAGTCCACAAGTTGTAAGCCTGTGATGTTTTGATAATCTGCATCATTTGTCACGAGCGTATAGCCATTGTGCAAGCAAAACGCCGCTATTTGAATATCATTCTCGCCAATTGTTAAATGCTTTTTATAAATTTCGGCATACACTTTGGCGGCTATAGCCCAAAATCCATCACCCATGCTTGCCACCGTGCAAAAGTCCGTGCGCTTTGAGAGAATGTCGTAATGGGCTTCTTTGTTTGGGGCAGGCTTAACTTCATAGCCACAACGAATTTCGTAATCTACCACAAACGGAATGACCATAAAATCATAGTTATCCACAGCCACTTCCAAGTTTGCAATTACGGTTGGATTGTCACGTAAATAATGAATGATGGTGTTGGTATCGAAAACATAGACCATGAGTAAGCCCCCTCTAATCGGTTAGTCCGTGAGGTTCACGCATGGGTTGGCGTACAACAAAATCGGGCAAGGGGTCATTCTTCGCCGATTGGCGGGCTTGCCTTAATTGATTAAGCCAGTCTTTTCTGGCAGCTTTGTCGTTAGTTAATGGATTTGTTGGTAGAAATTGAGGGGTGCTTACATCTACTACAAGCACTGCATGGGCGTATTCAGGGAGTTGCGCACCGTCTGTTGGTGTAAATCACCCACTATCTATATATCCTTTTACCGCTAACATATAACACCTGCTTTCATACACTCGTTTGTTACAGTTTCATTTTATCACGAAATATGGCCTTGCGCTATATAGTTCTTGCGCGCTAATAATATGCAGAAGCGCAAAAACATGATGGTCTCCATACGCAAAGACCCATCTAATCGGGTAACTGAAAACGATAAAGCGACTAATCCGACGGCTTGGGTAAGCAGGGTGAACAACTATCAAGCCAGCGTGAATGAGGCAATTAATGCAGAATTAATTTTTCATATAATCTTACAAATCCGCACCCGCATTGCCGAACTGGAAGAAACCCCTATCATGGATGGACGATATTATCATCACCAAAGAAATGATTGTATCCCAATTACAAAAAGACGCTGAACACCTTGATGACATGAGTGTCCAACGCCTTATAAAATCCTACATCACAAAAATATACGCCCACGGTGATAGTGTTAATATCACTGGGGGCGTAAACTTGAACTATTGCGGAGGCACGGAATGCCCTTTATTTACGCTTTACCCCTGTGTGGAAAAGGGGCATAGGGGTTTTCTTCTTCACCCGCCCCATGTGCTTTCCATGTAGAATGTTCTCTGGTGCGTGGTGCTTCGTCAATTAAGAGCAGATAACATTTTCATATCGGGGTATGTTCATTCGTCACCAACCATTTCTTGTAACGCCATGACTTGCCCTTTGTTGTTATAGCAGTATTGGTAGGGAAATTCCCTCTTCATAGCTTCATCCGATAATTCTTCTTTTGCCTCAATAATATTTCGTTTACGAGATAATGAAAAATCCCAATTATTGGTAGTATTTGCGCCGAGCAAGATGTGGTCTTGCAGCTCCCCTTCAAATGGTATCGCTAATGCAACAACATTTTCCAAAATATGTCCACCAATGTTGATTTTATCAAGAATGCAAATATTGGCTCCACCTTTATAGCCGCCTACGCTTGTCATTATCGTTTGTTCCAACATTCTACCGTATTTTGGAACAAGAAATTTGTGGATAATCGTGTTAAATGCTCCAGTATCCACTAAAACATTAACTGGTGCGCCAAATCGAGAACGCTTCTTGTCCCAAAGATTTGCCTCAAAGACATATCTGCAAGGTCTTTTGCTATTCAGTTTAGCCGAGAAGTTCGACATGCAGATTTCCTCCCCGCTCCCGGCAACCAAAATATATTTTGGCATTAGCATCAAATTCATCAATAGCAATGCTTGATAGTATGGAATAGCCCTGCTCCCCATTCTCTGCCGTTGCAACAAGGTAGCCCCCATCCCAAGAGCTTTCCAAGTCTGCCAAATTAACAAGCACCCATTGTCCTGTAAATTCTTGGTCTATTTCTTCTTCTGATATAAAACGTGTGCCGTTGTATCTGGTAATATCCATTATTAGCCTCCATTCTATGAACTACGCATCATTTATTTCTTATTGTTGACTCAGTTAGTGTTTTTATCGTTTGGAAAATCAAGAAAGCGCGAGTATGTTTTTTTGTAATATTAAGCTCTTAACGCAATGCGCTTACATCTGATGGTGTCAGTAAATTAAAAGTAACTTCAAGGATATTGTTTCTTAAAAGTCGACTAATTTCTTCAACTGTGAAATGAAAATAATAATCTAATGCGACTACCTCAAAGTTGCGGTTTGCTTCAGTGTCACCGACTGTAAATGATATAGCATTTGAACCGATACGAAGTTCGGTATAATACGTCCGAATCGTACCGGGTGATTGAACACCCAGAGGTATCCCATTTATTGTAACCTCGATGGCTTCATCGCTTGAGTCTATAAATTCGATTAAAATACTAACTGCTACTGGCTCACCTCTACCAAGCCTATCTCCATATGATTCCCATAACCCCATGAGTGCGAGAATCCCAATGCACAGAAAAAAGAAAATCGCGCACCCTACCATAATTTTCATGTCGCTTTTTCGTTCATGTTGTTTCTCAGCAACCTCGAGTTCCTTAACCTTAATTTTTCGTTCATTTTCTTTAATTCGTGCAACATCTTCTTTTTTTATGTTGACATCCTTTTTAATATTAAGATTGATGCTTTTCGTTTCATCATCAAGTAGAGATTTTGCGCCACAAAAAGAGCAAAATAAAATTTTTTGCCCTTCTTTAACTTCTACGCTGTTGGTTGCATGACAATCTTCGCATTTAAGTTTTATGAGCCTCATCATGGTTGCGCCCTTCAAGAAGCGGTTTTATACTTATTGGTAGATATGCTCTACCGTATTACTCAAATCCAAATTTAGTCATGATACACTACATTTCTAATTTGCGAGAACGGCTTTGCCCTTATTTTTACTTAAAACCCCCAAGCCGTCAAGACAAAAAGCAAAGCGGACAAGGCGTAACCACCAAAGATATAATGTATCCCAATTACAAAAAGACGCTGAACAACTCGACGACATGAGTGTCCAACGTCTTATAAAATCCTACATCACAAAAATATACGCCCCCGGTGATAGTGTTATAGCCATTCAACTTAAAAGTAGTCACCAATGTGCGGTGCAAGTCTTTTGGTATGCGTAAAGATATATTACCATTGTAGGCGCGTTCGGTTTTTATAGATTCCCATGACGTATACTCATCGGATTTTTCAGCCTCAATTTCTGCCAACATCGCCAAGTCAATCTCATCAGGCGTGACTTTGGGGATATTTATAATTTCCGACTGTAGTTACTCATGTGTTAAAGTTGCCATATTATCATCAGTTTTACAATGTCACATCATGTTAATCATTTACGCTTACCTTGTCAAAAATATCTTCGCATGGCACAATAGACTTACCGATTGCAAGGCAAGGGAGGTTTTGGTGATGGATATAGTCAGATACGCAGGAACACGATTTATAACGGAAGAAGAAATTGACCGTGAGTTTACGGGACATTGGGTACTTGTTCGTATAGATGGCGCACCTTATGAACGTGAAGGTTATCTCATGGCCTCTGCGGAAGGGCGAGATGAATTTCGCTCTGACTTAGAGGACATCGCAGTTATGGAATTAGATTCTAAGGCGAAGATACTCTACGGATGCAAAACGCGAGGGGGTAGCCTTCATGTCGAACTTCTCGGTTGACTTAAGCCCCAAGAGACTTTGCCGCTATGTGTTTGCTGCTCACTTATGGGACAACAGATATAAAAAATTCGGCTCTCACATTGACGTTTTGTTGGACACAGGCTCTTTTAATACCGCCATTCATAAATCTTTGGTTCCCGGGCGCGGAGTTTTAACGAATCAAACCATGAAAGTGTCAATCGGAGGATATAAAGGAGATGCTGACATATGCGTTCTGCACAAACTAAAAATCGGAAACCTTGAACTAGAAAAGGTTGTTGCGCTGGCTGTTCCCTTTGATGGTGAATTGAAAGACCATATTCTCCTTGGCGCGAATGTAACAAACAACTGGGATTTTGCCGTGTCTCGCATAAGAAATAGACTGGATATAACCGAGCAATTTTGTGAAAATACGTCAATGCGTAAATATCCATACCGATATTGCTTTGATAATAAAGGTAGAATCATGGCTTTTCAATCGTTTGAAAGTGATATATAAGGATAAATCATTAGGTCTTATAGTCACCCGTCCAATTTCCCCAATTGCATTTACTTCTGTCGCGCCTTCAAACCCCAATGACTTCCTTGTGGAGCTTATTAATGTGGGCTTGGGTCAACACATGGTTTTACAGACACGCCAAAAATCAAGGGCTGGCGTGGTACAAAAGGCGAAAGATGCCGTTTTTCTCGGTGGTGTTGCACCGCTTGGTTATGATGTTGTGGAGCAAAAATATGTAGTCAATTAACATGAAGCAACCGCTATTCGGCTAATTTACGATTATTACGCAGATGGTAGTTTCTTACGATACCATCATTGACGAACTAAACGCTAAGGGTTTCCGTGGCAAAAAGGGACAAGTCATGGGGCGAAGCTCCTTAAATGCCATCTTGCAAAACAGCCGCTACATGGGCGTGTATTCGTGGAATAAATACCAAAACAAGTACATGGGAAAGGGTGCAAAGAAGAATGAAAACTAATAATTATTCGTTCTTACATCACAAAAATATACACCCACGGTGATAGTGTTAGTATCACTGGGGGCGTAAACATGGTTGATTGCGGAGGCACGGAATGCCCTTTGTTTACGCTTTTATGGTCACAGGAGAACGGGCGGCGGCGCGTTTTGCATCCATTTCTTCCTCGGTCATAAAAACGCCACAATCGGCGTTTCTCTCAATTTCATTTAACATATCCAAGTCGAACTCATCGGGGTCGACTTCTTCAATCATATCCCAAGGGTCTTTCATTTGCACGGTCATAAAATTTCTGGTAAGCCAGTCAAGTACAAAATCCGCGCTTCTATCGTCTAGTTTTTCAACAGTTCGTATGATTGCACCTTTTGTTGCGGTCATATGAATCACGCTCCTTTTACTTATACACTTGCCCACGATTATCAATTGCTTCTATATAAAACATATTTTGCCCAATGCGCTTGAAGATTACACGTAAGCTACCGACACGTAGGCGATACTTGCCCTTTGAGCCTTGCAACTTTTTTACATCGCCCATCGGTAGCTTGTGAACGGCAGACTTTATCCGATTATATGTGTCATCATCTTGTGAATCCAAAAATTTACTGGCTTGTTTAGAGTATAAGGGTGTCATGCCACTTGCCCCTTTCTCGCTCTCTTTCGCTCTCAGTTGTTTCACTAAGATTTTATCATAAAATGCGGTCTTGCTCTATATAACTCATAAGAGCTATTTGTACGTGAGAACGTGTTTCATTTGTTACACTTCATCACAAATATCCATGCTTAATATTTTTGTGTACGACTTTAAATCATCTATACTTTTACTATCTTTCATAACAAATACGTTAAGACATTCGACAGCAACATTAAATGGGTTGATATATGTTACATAAAAATTAAAAGTAGCTCCCGCAATATTTTCATCTGAACATAGAATATGTGGTTCGCAGGCAGATAAGTAAACTTGCAAATAAATTATATGGTCAACATTGTCATTTTCAATCCAACGAATAGCACTAACGTCCACATCAAAAGAGTTGATACGGTATTGATTTTCTGCACAGAACATTCTGTTACCTATTTTCACGTTGAAATCCGAAATCTTAGCTTTATTAACAATCATATCGCGCGATGCACGCATTTTAAACTGAAAATTTAATGCTATGTTTGTCAAATTTTTATTATTTGTATGCTCTTTCATCATCAATGACTTTCCTGTAGGTGGATAATTTCCTAAAAAAGACAAATGGATAAATCTCGGCGTTAAAAAAACAAAGGTGTCTCTTTTGGTTAGAAGATTATCTTTCCGTTCTTGCTCTTTATGCAATTTTTCAGTTTGATAATGTGCAAGAACTGCTAAATATATGGTTGCAACAAATGAAAATGCCCCTATCGTATATGCTAATACATCGCTAGAATAAAACGTTGTTCTCCATCTTACTTGATTTTGCCCCGATTTATATACCAAATCAATAATCAATGGAACAAGTACAATCATTGCAAACAAAACACAAATTGTTATAAATCTATGTTTAATTATAATCTCCAGTATCGTTTTTTTCTTATCTTTATTTTTCATAAATATTTACGCTCCCTTTTCAATGGACGCGCACAAAATCGGCTAGGTTATGTTTTGCGGTTGCAACTTTTATGTGCCACCTTATTTCAGTTGTTTGAACATTTTGCTCCATTGCATCATCACATGCGGTAACATTTTTAAATCGGGGGTACTTTTTCGCCAACTACTCCGAAATCCTTTAATATGCTCAAGCATTTATTAAATGTCTTTTTACCACGATATGGTGGAGAGCCATCGTCATAATATGAAACAGCCTCAACGATATTCTCAATCCATTCATGAGGGTCTGCCCGAAAGGGCTGGTTATTATTGATATTTGCATTGCGTTCCCATATAGGTTCGTAGAAGCGGTTGAACAGCACTTCTCGTCCATCACTACAAACCCACCTGCCATAAGGAAGCCACATTTTGTATAATCGCTGTTTTTCATCAAATTTTGATGGCTTGTAATGAAAATACTCCTTTTTCCCTTTGAGCCTTACATCTCGCATGTGTTTTCCATAACCTATCATATTGTCCTACACCCTTTCATTTTCAATATTATAAAACGATTATAACATATCAAGAAAAAATAAAGTTTTTGAATCAACTGCAATTCGGTTGCTTTTTATGCTTTTTTAATTTTCGACAATGAGGGCAACTACTTGAACCTATTTTGTCAAGGATATTTTGGAGAAAGTATCTACGCATTAGAAACTCAAATATGTAAGAACCCCAAAATCCAATAAGTGGCGTGTATTTTCACTTGTTGGGTTTTGGGGTTTCATTGTAATAAGGGCATATTCAGAGCGATTTGTTGAACGTGACGGCTATAGACAACGGCATTAAGGCAAACGAGTACAGCAATTAAAAACTGCATCACAAACGCCGATATTATTAAAGTGGCTTGATTTCAGAGCCACTTTAATAATTGCCCTTGCTATAATGCACATGATAAAATATTAAAGCGTGTACAATAGCACAACAGAAAGGGGGCGTGTTACTTTGAACTGGATAGCAACAATTGACAGCAACGAGGAAAGAATCAAAATCGAAGAACTTTACAAAAAATACCGCGGCTTAATTGTTTACATGGCGATTCAGATATTAAAAGACAAAGACCTTGCGGAAGATGTTTTGTCCGATTCCATAATCAAGATAATACGCCACCGCAAAAAAATATTTGAATTAAATTGTTACCAAGAGCGGTTGTATATCGTTAATATTATAAAGACCACTTCTTTGGATTTGTTAAAAAAGATGAAGAACAATATCTCAGACGATACGGACGAAATACTGGCAACCATGCCCGATAGCGATAACGCCGTATTAGATGAATTGGTTGCCAAAGAGGGCTATGAAGCAATAAAGGAAGCAATCAAAACCCTACCCGACAGTCTAAAAGACGTTGCGTATCTCAATCTTATATGTGAGCATAGCCATGAAGAAATTGCAGAAATTTTGGGTATTAGCAATGCGGCATCAAAAATGAGATTAACGAGAGCAAAAAAAATAATGCGTGAAGCATTGAAAGGCGGCGAAAATGGATAATGAAAAATTGTTTGATGCAATAATAAAAGTTGCCGCAGAGGAAGCATGGCAAGAGGAAAGTGATTCCTTGCCAAGCCTTGAAGAACTCAACGAAATGTACCCGCCGTCCGAAACCTTAGACAAGAGGGTATATGGTGCAATCAACAAAGCGACAAGGCGTGGTAAAATAAAAAAAACTATACGATACACTATCAAATGTGCAATGGCTTTTTGCGTGTTTATTGTGTTTGCGGGTGGTGCGCTAATGAGTGTAGAAGCGTCACGCACATTTATATTAAGCCGCATAATAAATATAAGTGACGATTATGCCCGCATCCATTTTCAGCTTGGGTATGTTTCGGATTTGGAAATTGGCGAGTTGGTTATAAATTATATCCCCGACGATTTTACGTTTTATGAACAAGGCGAATTTACCGAGGGGCATACCTTTTATACATTTAGAAGCGAAACCCGTCGTGGAATTATGATTCAACATTTTATTGTGTCGGAGGGAATGAATGAGATTACCTCTGGCACTCTTATGACGGAGGGTGGCAACCTTTCGGTTATTTCACTTAATGGGCAAGTGGCGTATTTTTTTACATTTGCCGATGAAAATTATGCAAATACAATCTCATTGAATGACGGCAGGCATTTTCTTTCTGTCACGGCATTTCTTGACCGTGACGAGTTGATTAAAATTGCAAAAGGAATGACGCTTAGATAAAAATAAAATTTTTTCTAAAATCATGTTACCTAAGCCCACCCTCAATCGTTGTATATTATAAAGGGTAAAATACAACGGTGGTAGGTGGGCTTTTTATGTTGGCTGCTCATCTTACCAAAATTTTTTCAATTCAAGGGAGGATTTAATATGAGTGTAGCGAACATTAACGGCTCGGTGGTTTCACAATCTGCATATCAACAAGCGAGGGCAAGTGTTGCAAATATGCCAAACGGAAACCTTAACACAAGCGGCGTTTTATCGGCAATGAAGCAATTTACATCGGGCGTGAATTTATCCACAAGCATGGCTCCGTTCACCAACGGGGGAATGAATCTCGGTATTCACCCCGAAATGCTACGCAGGGCAGGAAGTGACCCCGAAGAAATGGTGCGATTGAAGGCTTTGGTAATAGACCATGTGGAAGCCATGAGGGGTTCAATACAAAGTTTTGCAAGTCAAGGCATTGAGGTAATTGCTCAAGGTGCTAGAATACACGAGGACGGTACATCAAGTGGGTGGCTTATAACACGCAGTCCCGATTTGCGTGGCGAAAGACGCGCCCAATTTGAACTACCCGAAGATGACCGCCCCTCATGGGCAGAACTCATGCGCCAACATCTTGAAGCTGCTATGCGTGAAGCCGAAGAAAACCAACCAAGTCATTTGGAAGATGAAAATTCCGCAAGAAACTGGGTGGTTTAATACAATCAAGAAATATAACGACAACAAGGAGCTGACACCGTGAACATAAACAGTGCGAACAACAACATTCAAAGCAATAATTTCACCACCGCAAATATATCCAACACAAGGCAACCTCGCAACCACAGTCCAAGCGGGAGGATAAATCTAACCCCAACTGTGCAATCAGCAGTTGATTTTAGCGTAAGTCCTGAAGCCCAAAGACTGTTTGAGTTAAAGCAAATGGAAAATGCCACCACAACACGCTTTCAAGAATTTGTAATAGACGATAGCAAGTCAATTTCTACGGCTTTTAACGACTTGTCTACTGGTGCTATGAATTTTTTGAATCGTGCTAATCAGTTTGCAAACAATGAAATACGAACTGGTGATAATGCACTAATGGCTGAATTTGGTTACAAACTTATTGGGGGGCTTGCACATACAGGATTAATAAACCCCAACATAGGTGCTTCCGACCATGCGATAGACCTTGCCAACAGATATGTGGAATTGCGGGAATCGCTTTTAGAGCAATTTTATGGTGAAGAATTAGAAAAAAAGCTAAACGCACTTTCACAGGCTTTTGATTTTGCCGCAGAGATTCAAAGTGAAGCGCATGAACTTTCTATCCGACTTGAACTTACAACTGAAATGGTTAGAATAGCATTTCACAACGCAGGTATAGAACAAGGTGTAAACGAGTGGATAAAATTCGACAGCGAACACATAACCCAAAATACAGAAGAAATTTCCCGCATAGCCGCCGCAGTTAGGGAAGCGATGCTCCACTTCACCCACCAAGCACGGCAATTCATTCTTGAAAACGGAGTTATTAATACCCAACAAGACAGAGAAAACGTAACAGCATTTTTACAAAACGACCAACGTGCTGACGGTGGGCTTACTCTTGACCAGCTTAATACAACCCACTCCATCGTAAATCGCCACCACAACGGCAGTAGAGGTGTACAAAACGAAACCATGTTCACAGAAATATCACGCCTTTGGTAAAATAAAAATACACACATAAAAACCGCTTGCAGAGATGAAAAATTTCCGCAAGCGGTTTTTATACGCCTTAAAATGTCTACGCATTAGAAGCTATGTAATAACCCCAAAACCCGGCCAGTGGGATAATTTCCGCTAGTCGGGTTTTGGGGTTTAGTTTGCTTTAGCTTGTTTTTTTAGTTCTGCAAAGCGGGTATCTGTTATCCCTGCCGTCTTTTTCATTGTTTCTATAACTTCGGGTTGGAAGTTGTTTTGAAAAGCGGCGATTATCATTTTTTCAGCAAGTTTTTCTTCTGCACTTACAGCGGCTTGTTGCTCCCTGCGCCTAAAATAATTCTGTAATTGCAACAACTCACCTTGACGGTTGAGCGTATCATTAACAACATCATTTCTCGCTACGGTTTTTCTAACTCCATCAGCTAAATCAAGTGCAATAGGATTTTTAA
>WRGY01000121.1 GCA_009786925.1 Defluviitaleaceae bacterium
GCATCGGTGAGGGCAAGGTCTGCTTGGGCATTTCTATTGAAAACACTGGCAAACATAAGCCCTGCCGAGCCGATTATACCCATTTCGTCCTTTGTAAATGTACGCGATTTTGTACAATCGTCTATTCTAAAGAAGCCGATTAGCTCATTGTTCATAAATAGCGGCAGACATACAATGGAGAGCATTTCGTATTGGGAAAAAAATGCCTCCTCCTGTGGCGGAAGGTCTGCCAGTGGTGAGTTTATGCTCTCGCCTCGTTCAAATTTTTCCAGCCAGCTCTTCCATTCACTGTATGGGTAGCTAGACCCCAGTGGGACGGACTTTCTCTGCTTTCCTATTTCACTTAACCACTCGTAACGCATCACAAAATGCAACTCATCATCTATTATTTCGTTACGCAATATCTGCACGCGGTCTACCTTTAAGCAACGCCCTACGATTTCCATGCCTTCCATCAATACTTGCATGGTATCCTCTTTGTTTGCGGTCAGTAGAGCCTCTGCGGATTTTATTACTGCGGAGAGCAAGTTTTCGGAGGCTTTTGTCTCCCTCATGTCCTTCATGTATTCTACAAGCAGCGTTTTTCCTTCATATGTTACGCATTCACCAAAAACCTCTACAGGAAGCTCCTCACCGTTTGGTAAACGATACATCCAATCACTGCAATGATAGCTGCCAGCCTCAAAAGCCCCTCTGACAAGCATGTCTGAAAGCTCGGCAGAAGTCGTGCCGCATGGTTGATACTCCGGCAAACAATCCAAATACCTTGCAATGCATTCTTCCTTAGTCTTTATCCCAAAAGTATCCAACAACCGCTGATTGCAATCAATCAGCTTATACGTATCGTCCCATATTTTTATCATCATGGGTGATGCATCCAATAACAAGTCTGCCAGTTCGAGTCCGTGCATACTTCACCTCGGCATTTTTTTTCACTATAACACAAAAAAAGCCACGTTTCCATGGCTTTGTGTTTTTGGCAGATTTTATGTATCCAACCCAAGGCTGATACTGATTGCGCGATTTACCCGACGCATTATATTTTCGTCCAAGCGGCATATTTTTTCGCGCAGTCGTTTTTTATCAATCGTGCGTATTTGTTCCAACAAAATAACAGAGTCCTTTACCAGTGTAGAATTTGCCGAATCAATTTCTATATGCGTAGGTAGTTTTGCTTTATTAATTTGTGATGTAATGGCGGCACAGATTACTGTGGGGCTGTATTTGTTACCCACATCGTTTTGTATAATTAAAACAGGGCGCACTCCGCCTTGCTCTGACCCTATTACGGGACTCAGGTCTGCGTAAAAGATTTCGCCTCTCCATACTTGCACATCTATCACCTCCAACTGATTAGATTGTTCCCACCATTAATTGGAAATATACACTCGAGGGACACGTTTTCCTATACAGCATAAAATTTCGTAACTGATTGTACCCACAGTGTCTGCCAAACACTCGGCACTTATGTTGTTATCTATGGTATCAAGCATTATTACGGGGTCGCCCGGTTTTACATCAGGTATATCCGTGACATCCACCATACACTGGTCCATACAAATGGCACCCGCAATCGGTGCAAACTTTCCGTTAACAAGCACCCTACCGCCATGCGAGAGCCTCCGCGGATAGCCGTCTGCATAGCCTACAGGAAGCACTGCGATTGTACTCGGACGTGTTGTTTTATAGATATGACCGTAGCTTATGCCTACATCAGCAGGCAGCTGTTTTACCATGCTGACCTGCGACATAAAGCGCATGACAGGCTTTAACCCAAACCCCTTACATACTTCTGCCATTTCTCCCGAAGGTGGGTGTCCATACAGCAAAATCCCGGGTCTCACTACATCAAGGAATAAATTTTTCATATGTATATCAAAGTTTTTGCGCAAAATTTGTGATATTGCGCCGGAGTTTGCTGTATGTTTTATGGGAATATGCAGGCCGCGGTCTTGCAGCTCGCCCACCACCCAATTAAAGCGAGCGAGCTGCTCATGCATAAAGCTACTGTCATATGCGTCTGATGTAGCAAAATGGGTGTAGATGCCCTCCGGATACAGATTGGGATTTTTTGAGATGGAGCAGATTTCATCCACGCTTTCTTTTGTTGGTAAAAAGCCCAGACGGCTCATGCCTGTGTCAATTTTTATATGTATAGTCGCCCGCTTATTGTATCGGGCGGCCTGTGACGCTAAAATCACTGCACTTTCCTCACTAAATACAGTCTGCGTCAAATTGTTTTCTATAATGTACGGCAAAAGCGGCTCGGGTGTAAATCCCATGACCAAAATGGGCAGAGTGATTCCGTTTTCTCGCAGGGTAACGCCCTCTTCGCAAATAGCTACGCCAAGCGACCCCACACCGCCCGAAACAAGTGTATGTGCCACAGGCACGGCTCCGTGACCATAGCCGTCTGCTTTTACAATCCCCATGATGTCTACGCCACCAAAATAATTTTTGAGCGACATTAAATTATGCGACAAATGCGCAAGATTAATTTCTGCCCATGCTCTTTGGTACTTCACAAAAAATCACCCAAAATTCAGTTTGTACAAACTATAATGTAAATAATGCGTCTGCCAATGATACGTTTTTCTCAAAAACGTGATATGTAACAACAATACGCTCTGTGCCGTCGCGGTCAAAGACAACTAATTTTACAGGAACCAAGCTCTCGTTGTCTACCCACAAACGCGCAGTGGAAAGATATGGATGGTCGCCGGGTACAGTAGCCTCTAAAACAGTACGCACGCCTTCTTCCATATCCGATACGCTAACAGAAATCTCATCACTTTGCAAATAATTTTTTATAAAACTCGTTAAAAAAATTTCGCTACGTTCCTGTGTTTCGCTTACAAGAAGGTTTACACTGCCGTTTACTCTGCTGTTAAACTGAAATATTTGCTTGTTATCGCTGGTTGTCACACTTCCTGCCACATGCTCAGGTGCAGTGACCTCTACACGGTATTCTCCCGTAATCCTGGCATGTTGGATTGTCTCATATGTATTTACACCCTTGTTTGAACGATACTCAACTGTAGCGATTGCTCGAAAAGTTTCGAGTTCCATGAGCATTTTTTGCACACGCTCAAATGCGGATATTTCTTCCGTGTCTGTGGGTCCTCTCAGGTCGCTCCCTCCACACGCCGCAAAAACAGCCAACAATGTCAGTACGATGGTAATTTGCAATACTTTTTTAAACATAAAAAATTCCCTCCGTTAAATTATTTTTTATAATTATACGAAGGGAATTGAGGTTTAATGCTTAGTCTCTCCCGATGTCGCTGTCACCATGGAGCAAATTGTTTGTTTCCTTAGTAAATTTAATAATATCGTCTACAGTGCCAAAGGCAATGCCTGTGTAGGTATCTGCCGTGCCATAGTATATTGCAATACGCCTCGTAGGCGCGTCTACAAGTGCCGCGCATGGGAAACACACATTTTGTACAAAGCCGACTGTCTCGTATGGCTCCTCCGGGGTAAGCAAATAATTCCCGCTCCTATAAAGCACTTTGGATGGATTTTCCAAATCCAACAACGCCGCACCAAAACTGTAGACATATCCGTTGCATGTAAGTACAACACCGTGATAAATCATGAGCCAGCCCTCGTCGGTCTCTATGGGAATCGGCCCCGCACCTATCTTGAGAGACTGCCACGAGCCACCCGCCTTCATCACACAGCGATGCTTGCCCCAAAACGTCATATCAGGGCTTTCTGAAAGATAAATATCGCCAAACGGCGTATGTCCGTTATCACTTGGGCGCGAAAGAAGTACATAGTTTCCGCCGATTTTACGCGGGAAAAGCACCCCATTACGGTTATGCGGCAAAAACGCATTTTCTAATCGCGTAAATGTCTTAAAATCCCGCGTTTTTCCAAGTCCGATAGTGGGCGACCCTGCAAAAGAAGTACACCACATTATAAAATAATCATCACCGATTTTTGTAACGCGAGGGTCATAGCCATAGGCCGGTTGAAACGGCTTTCCGCTTTCATCCACCCATTTTATGTCTTCGTCGTCCAGTTGCCAGTTGACAGCATCCTTACTCCTGCCAAAATGCAAATGCATGGTGATGTCCTTGTGGTCTGCGCGAAAAACCCCTACAAACTCATCCCCATACGGCACAACCGCACTGTTAAATACCCTTGCCGCCTTAGGCCCCGGGTTTTGTTTGAAAATCGGGTTGCCGCTGTACCGCCAAAGTATTTCTTTATGCCCTGTGGGTTTTTCTTCCCATGGCATATTAGGTATTGCTTGCTCTCCAAATATTTTCGCCATTTTTGCCTCCCCTTTTATACCAATCGTAAGTTTTTAAATAAAACCGACACTGTACCGTCTTGGTGTGTGGTGATTTCCAAATCATCTTCGATGGCTACAAGCTCGGCAGGAAAGCGGATTTCCACGCCATTTTCCGCTTTGATTTTATGTGTAGAAAACTGTTGCTTTACCACCTTTTCACCCAGTGGGACATCCGCAGTGACCCCCGCCTCGCGTAATGTATTGACGTACTGCTCTTTGATTTCACTGTCCTCAAACGCTTTTGCCGCCACATTGTCCATAGAAATAAAACCATCTTCGCTGTCAGATTCGTCCAGTACAGCAGTTTTTATTTTTGCAGACATTTTTGGGTCATTATTAAAATATTCTTCGACAAACTCTGTAGTTACCTCACTGATGAGTACGGCTTGCTCCTTCTTAGAAGGCGTGGTTTCGCAATCCAAAAACATCTCGGAAAAATACATAACACTGTTGCCCTCGATGACCTCGGGCTTTTCGGTAATGCTTATTGGCATTGCCGCTCCCTCCAGGCCGATTAATGCCGCATACTCTACTTTACCACTACTAAACGGCAGAGCGTTACATGTCTTTAGCTGAATATCAGAGCCTTTTGAATTATGCGAGTATACCTCTAAGTAATGTAGCAAAAGAACGGCAAAAAAATCGCCGCTCTTATGACCCACCCTTGCGATTAGCATGTCACAGGGCGGGATTTTTGGATATTTTTTCATGATTGCGTCCATTTTTTCGGCGATTAATTGAGATGTTTCTTTAAAATATTTTTCTCCGTTTTGGTATGCGGTAAGCCAGCCGTAAATCTCTGCATCGGGCTTAAAATCCGCCGTGCGCACCGCAACATTGTTTATTAGTTTCTTCACATGCTTTGTGATAAACGCCTCGCATGTTTCGCTTTCGAAATCCAACTCTGTGTCAGAAAAATTTGATGGAGGCCCATCGTTTCTTAATATATGAAGGATTGCGTTTTTAATTTTAATAGCCACCTTTTGTCCCCCTGCCTACTCTATACTTACTCGTTCTTTTTTTGCATTAAACATCACTGCGATGGTACCCGGACCTGTATGCGCACCTATTACAGGGCCTATGTCATTTACAACAATGTCTATTTCTCCAAATTTTTCGGATAGTAATGTCTTTAATTGCTCTGCACTCTCCGGCACATCACTATGTGCGATGCATACCGGCTCGCCTTTGATGTATTCGTATTTTTCCATATTGTCTACAAAGAGTGAAAGTGCCTTGTTTCGACCGCGAGCTTTGCCTACAGGGGCAAGTTTGCCTGTATCAGAGATGGTCAAAATAGGCTTTACATTTAGCATGGTACCTATCACGGCTTTTGTACCGGAAATCCTGCCACCACGTTTTAGGTGATGCAAGTCATCCGCCATCACCCAGTGATGCAATGTTTTTACTGTTTCTTCTAATATCTCTGCGGCTTCGTTGAGCGTTTTGCCTTCGTCACGGACTTTTGCAGCCTTTATTGCTAAAAGACCTTGTCCCAGTGACGCAGATTTGCTATCTATTGTAATCACCTTGCACCCTGGAAATGTTGCCATTGCTTCACGAGAGGCCAAAATACTCTGGTCATAACTTTTGCTCAACATGGACGACAGGCACATATATAATATGTTTTTTCCGTCTTCAAGATATGGTTTCCATGCATCCATGTATCGATGTGATGTTACTTGTGTAGTTGTGCCTTTTTTGCCTTCTCGCAATGCATTATAAAAATCCTTAACAGGCAACTCTCTATAATCCAGATGGTTGTAATATTCCTTGCCGTCGAGTGTATAAATATACGGTATCACGTTTAAGTCTAAATCTTTTGCCATTTTATCGGGCAAGTCTACTGTCGAGTCAACAAAAATCACATAGTTTTTCATATTTAAAATTCTCCTTTGACTTATTTTACCACTCTTCTTCCAATAATAAACAAAAAACAAGCAGGTGTAAAGCCTTTCTGCTATAATGAGAGTGTTGAAAATTCGTAAAATTAAGTAGTGCGCAGAGAGTGCGCGCTTCAAAGGATGAAAATATATGCAAAAAGAATATCTGTCACCGGTCGGGATTTTAACAATAACCTCTGACGGCGAACATATCACAGAAATAAAATATTTGACTACACGAATGATACAGCAATGCGGCGATGCTGTAATACGTGAATGTGAGAAGGAGCTGGACGCTTACTTTGCGGGCAAATTGCGTGACTTTTCTGTACCTATCAAACCAAAAGGCACAGCATTTCGTATGAAGGTATGGGAAGAATTGCAAAGAATCCCTTATGGTGAGGTAATAAGCTATAAAGAACTCGCAAAAAGAATAGAAAATCCCGCCGCAGTGCGTGCAGTGGGCGGGGCAAACCATCACAATCCGATTAACATAATAATCCCATGCCATAGGGTTATAGGTGCAAACGGCAAACTGACAGGCTATGGCGGAGGGCTTGATAAAAAGGAGTTTTTATTAAACTTAGAACGACAATAAAATCACTACGGAGTAAATACACATCACACCAATAAGTGCGGCCGCATTAAAAAGCATGGCCATATGCTTGCCTATTCCATCCATGAGTGCGACCAGTCTTTTGTCAGCTATTGGCTGTAAAAACGCCGCAACCACTCGATAAATAAATGACATGACAAGCATCTTCAAAAGCGGTGTCGCAAGCACAAAGCACAAAACCAAAACCAATGCTACAAGCACGCCGCTTCTTGCCGCTTGGCTAAAGCTGACCACGGTATCTACCGCCGCAGAAAACGCCCCACCCACCACAGGCACTGCACCTACAACATTTCGCGAAGTACGTATGGCAACATTACTTATGATGGGTGCAGAAAATCGTTGCAATGTAAGCAAAAATGCAAATGCCGCCAAAATCCCCTTTAGTGACCAGCTTGCAATTTTTCGCATTAGTTGTGCCATTTTTTCCAGCTTATGCCCATCGGGTGCGATTTGCCCTGCTATATCGAGTGCGGCAGAAGAAAAAACAAGAGGAATAAATAAACCGGAGATAAACCATGTCACCAGTTGTAACGCAAAAAACATCATCGGCTGAAATGCCGCCGCCCCCACAAAGTTACCACCCATTACCATCAGCCCAATCATAAGCGGTATGGAGGCATACATAAGAGCAGTCACAATACCCACAAGAGAATTTAACATCCCCACGACAATATAAAACGAAGAAACAACTAATAACGCCGCCATCAGATAAGTTACATAAAAGCCCGTTTCACTTGCGGATTTATGCTTAAATGCCTCTGTCAAGCAACTCATCAACGCACCGAGGGTTGCGATTACCACAAGCTGGCGTATTAGTTGTCCATTTGCAATAAATTCTGCAAAAACCACATCCCCAAAGGCTGTAATCACACCACTAAGAGATAGATTAATCTGACCTGTGAGTGCGTCACGCACAAGGTCTGTAAAACGCGGCATACCGGGTCTGTCCAATATCCCTACGTCATAACTGTTTACCACCTCTACAATTTCATCTACAATGCTCATATTCATGGCAATAGACCTGTCACTATTCGCACTATGTCTACGATTACAGGCATCGCCATGATTAGGATGATTACACGACCGGCAAGGTCTATTTTTGCGGCTATTGCTGTTTCGTTTGCGTCGTTACATACACTTGTGCCAAACTCTACGATGTATGCCACGCCAATAACTCGGATAGCCAGTGCGGTATACGCGCCAAACCCCTCTGCCATATCACCCAAATGCCTAACAAAACCTAATGCCTCTGCCATCAAAGGCAAAACCATCAAAAAAATCAAAACCCCTGCCGCCAAAGAGATGAGTAGAGAAATTGCGGGGTTGTAGTTTTTCATAAAAAGTGCAAGCACTACGGCAAGCACACCGATGATTACAATCTGGAATATTACCACTACGCAACCTCCTTCATCGCTCCGCGTACGCGCTTCGTTTATAATTCGAACATAACTCGCAAATGCGTAAACAAATCCGCGATATGCCCCACAATCCAAAACAACACAAGCACTATGCCCGCGATAGTCACCATGGTGGCCTGTTCTTCACGTCCGCCATTTTTTAGCACTTGGTTAAGCACCGTTACCAAAATACCCACTGCCGCGATTTGAAAAAGTAAGCTTATATCCATTTGTGTACCTCCTTTACCACAGCACAACGGTGATTAGCAAACCGCCGATTACGCCAAGGCTGTGATACATCCTCTTGTTTTTGTCTGCCTTACCCCGTAGCGATGTTGTTTTTTCGTCAATGTAGGCTACCGCATATTCAATTGCGTTTTTCTGCATTTCTTTATCCAAATAGCCCAAGGTTTTCCCAAAATCCTCTATTACTGTCCTATCCTCCGGTGCTAAAAGAACTTTGTCGTTTTGGATGAAGGTTATCCATAGCTGATAAGCTGTCTCTCCGTTGGTATCTTTAAGCCCCTCTGCAAAGTTATCAAAGACAAGGCTTACGCCGCCGCTTGTACGTTTAGCGACGTTTTTACAGGCTTCCGCGAGAGTGGAACGCATGTATTCTATTTCCGAGGAAAGAATAAGCAGTGCTTTTTTAAATTCCAATAAATCCTGTACACGAAAGCTTTCCTTGGCGGCAAAAAACAGCCCAAGCCCAACCGAACCCACCATAATAAGGAGCATCCCTGCGACTCTAATAAACATGCGGCTTCCCCACTCCTTCCAATACAATAAAACGCTCAAAAACATTTCGGCGTAACAGCGCGGCGAGGGATGGATTTTGTTTTACATCGTCCATATCGCGTCCATGCACTGTGCATATCAGCTTTATTCCCGCGTTTAGGACTGTCTCAACGGCACGCACATCTTGTTCTCCCCCCAACTCGTCCACCGCGATTACATCCGGTGACATCCCACGCAAAAGCATAATCATTGCATGAGCTTTTGGGCAGCCATCTATGACATCCGTGCGGAGGCCAACGTCGTTTTGTGGGATTCCACGGAAACATCCCGCGATTTCTGAGCGTTCGTCAGCCAGGCCAATGGTTAGTCCCCCATCAGAAAGTTGCCTCACAATATCGCGCAAAAGTGTTGTTTTTCCAAAAGCGGGCGGAGAAATTATCATAGTGTGCGGGATTTCCGAAGAAAGATGCGGCATTATTTTGTCCGCACAGCCTATGACAGCATGGGCAATACGGATGTTTATTCCGCTTATATGCCGCCAAGTTTTTACCGCACCGTTTTCTGTCACGACTTGACCCGACACCCCTACCCTATGCCCCCCGGGCAGAGTGATATACCCCGCCGAAAGCTCTGCTTCGTATGCATAAAAAGAATGCTGACTAATCCGCTCCATAGTCTCACGTATATCCTCGGCAGTAGGGAAAAAAGTGTCACGCATAGGGATTTCCTGCCCGCGTAATTTCAAAATCATCGGCTTGTCCACCCTAAGGCGGATTTCCGATATATTTTCCAATCCGCCAAATGCGTCCAAATGCGCAATAACTTGTACACCAAGAAATCTCTTTATACTCTCCACATCAACCACCTCATTTGATTTGCTTTATAACTATATGATGGTTGTCCGTGGTTAAGTACAAAAAAAGAGCTACCCTAAGGCAACCCTTTGTTTCACTATAATATTTACGGTTTTGCAAAAACTAACTGCGGAGTCTTGGGCTGTGTCGAGTATCTGACGTAGAAAACAATGACAGAAATAATTTTTGCTGATTCTATTAGAATACCCATGATGTTCCAGCGGAAGTCGCCGTACAAAATATTAATCGGCGTTTGTGTAAGCAAGACAACCACGGCATAAAACACAACGGCAACACGTACATAGTGTACGCCCGGCAAATATTGCCCTACAACAAATCCTAACGCAACTACCAATCCGAGTATATGGAGCCATCTTACTTGTTCCGGAGCGTTAAGCACAGTAACCGTACCTGCGACTATGGCTATTACAATCATCACAAGCAGGAAGTTGAGTCCAATTTCCTTGCTCTGCGGTGTGTTTTTTTTGAAAATTACGTAGAATACAAGATTGCGAACGGTACTGTACACTGCGGCGATGATAAGCGACATCTGCGTATCCATACCGGTAGAAATACCGATAGCAACAAACATCGCCATCCAGAACAAACTACCTATACCCGTGACCAAAAAATACTTTGTTTTGTCCTTAATTTGATATGACGAAAACTCGAATGCTATTGTAATCAGCCCCAAGATTTGGGCGATAATATACCATGTGTTAATCATGCCGCATCTCCTATCATTTCATATTTTTTGCAATACGCAAACGCTAACGCTCCCGGCCCTGCATGTGTACCGATTGCCGCGCCTACCTCTGTTATTGGGTTGTCGATTTCCATGCCGAGTGACAGCTCTGTATTTGCTTTAAAATTAACCGCGTCATCCTCACTTAGGATATGGCCTATGCTTAGGTTAACGTTTTTCTTTTCTTCTTGTAATGCGGCTACGATTCCCTCTTGAATCATTTTTAAGGCATTCTTTTTTCCGCGTACACTATCGAGCTGTGAGACCTGTCCATCCTCCAGTTGCAAAATCGGTCGCAGTCCTAAAATCCCGCCGACAAAAGCCGTCGTAGGTCCGATTCGTCCGCCTCTTTTAAGATACTCCACAGTGTCCAGAGTAAAGTAGACACGAGTAGTTTTAAGGATTTTCTCTGCATAAGAAACGGTTTTTTGCAAATTAAAGTTAGCCTTTTGCATTTTTAGTATTTCGCGCAATATCAGTCCCTGACCTACACTCGCGCTCAAGGTGTCGATTACTTTGATGACACTGTTTGGATAGTCATCGCTTAGGATTCCTGCGGCGAGTGTCGCACTATTGTATGAGCCGCTCAATTTTGAAGAAATTGTGATAACAACAAGGTCTTTGCCCGATTCCAGATGTGGCTTCATTACATCTATATAATCCTGCGGGCTGGGCTGGGCTGTTTTTGGAAAAACACCCTTTTCTTCTAACAATCGCTTGAAATAATCTTCTTTTGTGATATCAACGCCTTCTTTTAAATGACCATCATCCTCAAATGTGATGTAAAAAGGAACTACCTCTATGTTGTACTTTCTAGCTTCCTCTTTTGTAAAGTCACAACCGCCGTCCGAAATAATTTGATACATGGTATTACCTCCTCATGATTTTTGGGTTACACTAATATAGACAGAAAAAAAAATGGTTGGTTGCAACGGTTGCAGAAAAATTTCTGTCTATATTAGTGAGGATGGTGATTTAATGGAAGATGCAGAAATTTTGGATATGTACTTTAGCAGAGAAGAAGCGGCTTTATCTGAAACAAAAACAAAATACGGCAGACGACTGTTTAAAGTATCAAACAACATACTACACAGTTCGGAAGATGCAGAAGAAAACGTAAACGATACTCTTTTAAAAAGCTGGAATGTAATCCCACCGAGCCGCCCCTTAATGTTTGGCGCGTTTTTGGCAAAAATCGCTCGCAATCTTTCGCTAAACAAATGGGAAGCAAAAAATGCCGCAAAGCGCGGCGGTGGAGAAGTGGGTATAATGCTCGGGGAACTTGAAGAGTGCATACCTTCAGCGGACAACAGTCCGGAAGAAGCCCACGAAGCCCTTGTCGTAACCGATACAATAAACATATTCTTAAGTACACTGGACAAACCTGCAAGGGTGGCATTTATACTACGCTACTTCCACAGCGAAAGCATAAGCACGATAAGTACACGTTTCAAAATGAGCGAAAGCAAAATAAAATCATTATTGTTTCGCACAAGAAAAAAGCTGCGCACACATCTCGAAAAGGAGGGAATAACAATATGAAAGAAAAGAGACTATTGCTTTGCATAGGCGAAATAAGCGACATATTTTTAGAAGAGGCCGAAACCGCAATTTTTGCAATATCAAAGCGAAAAAAAATCGCTAAGTATGGCGCGTTGGCCGCTG
The DNA here is from genome assembly GCA_009786925.1 of Defluviitaleaceae bacterium. Classification (GTDB taxonomy): domain Bacteria; phylum Bacillota; class Clostridia; order Lachnospirales; family WQUN01; genus WQVC01. The sequence continues at coordinate 12,202 of WRGY01000121.1, forward strand.
CCGCTGCTGTTGGCATCGCACTCACGTACAAATTTGTACTCTACCGACGCGCAAATACACAGGTTGTAGCTAAAATCGCATAAATCTTTTTTTTTCGGCTTTTTATGTTATACTCTTAGTCAACCTAAAATATATGGAAATATAGGGGGACTAAAAATGAATTTATCTAAAGCGATAAAAGCATTCGCAGGATTATTATTTCTGCCTGTGCTTTTATTTTCTTGTGGCGGAAATCAAACAGTAGACGACAGTCAAACCTTACTCCCATTTCGTAATGGTGTGTTTTCCGGTGTTAGTGTGGGTTATCTTGGTGACATACATGTAGAGGTCGAAGTTGCGGATGGTCGGATTGTGCGTCTGGATGTCACGCAACATGAAGAAACCCCGGGCTTTGCTTACCCTACTTTTGAAATAATGCGGGCTGCTATTACTTTTAATCAAAATACCGATGTTTCGTTGGTTACAGGTGCTACGTCTACGTCCAGAGCTTTTAGGGAAGCGGTGGAGTCTGCCTTGGTACAGGCGGGTGTTTCGCTTGCACAGCTTAGACCCGGTGCTACGACCGCACCCGGTATCGCTGTGGCCGGTGGTGTTGATGTTGCGCAGGCACCCGTTGCTGTTGTTACGCTTGATACTTCTTTGTCTGCGGCGGCATTGTTGGCTTTGCCTGTTTCTACAGCGAACTTTACGCCCGGGGATTTTATTGTAACTGTTCCCGGTTGGCAGGAAGCACCTATGACGGTGCAGGTTTCTTTTACAGAAAATCAAATCGTTGGTATAGAAATTCTTGACCACAATGAGTCTATGTATGGCTCCGGCTGGGGTTTTAGGGCAATGCCCGCTACACAGGACCAGATTCTTGTGAGGCAATCTACACAGGATATCGACGTGTTTACCGGTGCGACTATAACAAGAAACGCCATTGTAAACGCTGTGGAATACGCCATTGTACAAGCCGGTGCAGACCCTGTGCAGTTAGTACCACAGTTTATTACCGAACCTTTGCCCGGCGATAGGTTTATCCCGGGCTTTATAGAAGTAAATGTACCTGCAAATACGATGGATATATATGGCAATCCACTCACAGAGGGTGCAATGAGGATGCTGTATAGCCAATATGCCGACATGAATCTACGCCTGTCCTTTGGAAGAAACGAATTCCATTTGCATAGTGGTGGTGGCTTTGGTCTGGGTCAAGGTAATGGCGGCCATGGAGAGTCTGTATATGGAGCGGGCGAAATTGGCGGAGGTGCATTAGGCGGATGGTGGTTTAGGCAAGTGGTAAACCATCAGGTAAACGATAGGCAATCTACACAAAACATAGACATCGTTACAGGTGCTACTATGTCTGCGGCCGCGATTATTTGGGGTGTTGAACAGGGCATGATTGCGCAGGGCGCAAACCCGACACAAATCACACCGATAACATATCCGCGTGTACAAATCCACCGCAATCCATCCGGAGAATCTACCGACCCGTTTTTTGAGCCAAGTATATATACAGTGACAGTAAATGCATGGGGTGGCCCTATGGTAGTTAGGGTGACGCTCGACAGGACTAATGTACGTCGTATCGAGGTGCTGGAGCATAACGAAACTGAGTCTTTTTGGGATATGGTATGGGGTGCCGGTGCAGACCATATAATGCGCAATGGTATTCTGCTTGCGGGTGCGAGTGGGCTTGATGATGTTGACCTTGTTACCGGTGCTACTGTTTCGTCAGCCGCCTTGGTCGAAGCTGTTCGTTTAGCTATGGAAGAAGCGTGGATAAACTAAACTTTGGAGGTTAGTCATGACCCTATTTAAAAATCTTAGAATCGGTGCAAAATTAGCTTTTGGTTTTTGTGTTTTGTTGGTTGTCTTATTTATCATCACGGCGATGTCATTTATTTCTTTGATTGGGATAGAAAGGGATTACTCCAATATTTTTTATTACCCTTCTGCACAGCACGAAAAGCTTAATGCTATCGAACTGTATCTACTTGACTCTAGGCGCATAACCGCACTTTCTGCCCTAAATGCAAGTAACGAGGACGCGCTTAACGGCTTGGAGCGAGAAATAGCGGACACAAGGGCTCTTATCGTACAAAATGTAAATGCAGTAAGGGCAAGCTTTGAAAACGACCCTCTTGTTTCAGAAGAAGTACAGCAAAAACGACTACGCCAGCTTCACCTGCTAGAAAACCTAATGTACATCTATATAGATGGTTTTGTGCCTTCTATTATCACATTATCTCGTGCGGGGCATCAGGCAATAGCACTTAATCTTATAAACGAAGCCGCTGGTGGTTTGTTTAAAAATGTGTACAACGAGTTTACGGTTTTGCATTATGACATACGCGACTACATGTACAGCACAAGAGATGCCATCAGCGCGTCAAACAATGACACTCTAGCGATGATGTTTGCTATCACCGCTATCGCAACAGTGCTTGGTTTAATTATTGCCTTCATCGTAACAAAAATGATTACAAAACCTGTAACAGACGTAGTCTATGCAATAGAAAACATGGCAAACGGAAACCTAAACGTAAACATAAAAGATGATGCAAAAGACGAAACAGGCAAACTCGCAAGGGCAGCAAAAACAATGGCAAGCACACTAAAACGCTTGATAAACGAAATGGACAATATGGCAAACGACCATGACAAGGGTGAGATAGACACCTTTATAAAAGCCGAAAGTTTTAATGGCGACTACGGTACAGTTGCTACAAAAATCAATGGAATGCTAAAGTCGTCGCTGTCTACACAAAATCGAGCAATAGAGACATTTGTAAAAATAGCAGAAGGCGATTTTGCCGCAGATATAGAAAAACTACCCGGCAAAAAAGCCAAAATAAACGATGCAATAAGCGAAATGCGCACAAGGATAGAATCCGTAAGCGACGAAGTAAACATGCTAATAAACCAAGCGGCAAACAAGGGACAACTATCCGTAAGCATCGACGAAAGCAAATACGATGGCGGATGGCTAACAATAATGAAGGGGCTAAACTCCCTAACACAGGCGGTAAACACCCCGATAGTAGAAATAAGAGACGTAATGGCGCGCCTAAACAACGGCCATTTTGACAAAACTGTAGTAGGCGATTACAAGGGCGACTTTTTGACAATAAAAGAAGCTGTAAACGAGGTAGTATCGGCATTAAACAAATATGTAGCAGAGATAAACATATGCCTAAACGAAATCGCAGAGGGCAATCTAACGCATAAATCCACGATGAACTTTGTTGGTGAGTTTTCTAAAATAGGCGAATCTATGGGGCATATCACAAATTCATTAAACAAAACGATGACAGAAATCAACTCGGCATCGGGTCAAGTATTGGCGGGTGCAAAACAAATAGCATCGAGTGCAATGGATTTGGCAAATGGTGCAACAGAACAAGCAAGCTCGATAGAAGAATTAAACGCCTCGATAGATACAATAAATAAACAAACAAGCGACAATGCAGAAAGTGCGATGGAGGCAAGCAGTATATCTGTAAAATCTACAGAAAACGCCCGCGAGGGTAATAATGCGATGTCGAGTATGATGGACTCGATGCAACAAATAAAAGAATCGAGCCAAAATATTTCTAAGATAATAGGAACGATACAAGAGATTGCATTCCAAACAAATCTGCTCGCGCTAAATGCCGCGGTAGAAGCAGCAAGAGCAGGCGAACATGGAAAAGGCTTTGCAGTAGTGGCAGAAGAGGTAAGAAACCTGGCATCAAGAAGCCAAAAAGCCGCAACAGAAACCACAGGGCTAATCCAAACCTCAATAGATAAAGTAGAAATGGGCAACGAAATAGCAGACAAAACATCGGAATCCCTAAACGTCATAGTGTCAAACGCAGACGATGTTTTACAGATAATAAACAAAATAGCAGAAGCCTCAAAGGAGCAAGCCGAAGCAATAGAGCAAGTAAGCATAGGGCTAAACCAAATATCCCAAGTAGTACAGAGCAACTCAGCGGTATCAGAAGAAGCCGCGGCAGCATCCGAGGAGCTAACCTCACAGGCAGAAATACTACAACAGCTTGTGGATTTCTTTAAGATTTGATTACTGTACCATCTGCAAGCACCCATATCGCCTGCGCACCAAAATCTTGCATCAGCCTTTTTCCTTCTTCTATGTCCATGATAAAGGCTGCAAGCGAAAGATTTTCTGCTACGATACTGCTGGGGTGCATTACCGTAACAGATGCGGCAACCGAAGCGGGCATCAGCGTACTTGGGTCAATAATATGGTGCATCCTAACCCCATCCACAACAAAATAACGTCGATAATCACCGCTGGTAAAAACAGCGGTATTTTTTGTAAAAATCACATCTATTATTTCGCCCCGGTTATTTGGGTCTGTTACACCTACGCCCCATGCGTCCCTATCCACACTACGTGGTGCTTGTGCAAGAAACATATCACCACCGACAGAAAGCGTAAAAGATTCAAACCCTTTTTCCATGACAAAATTTGCTGTTTTTTCTATAGCAAAGCCTTTGCCTATACTCCCGATGTCCAAGGACATACCCTCGTATCGCAAAAACACCGTACTTTCTTCTGCATTTATCACAATGTCGTTGATGTTTGTTAGCTTGCTTGCATAGATTAGTGCTTCCATATCTGGCAAAGTATTTGCGGATGATGATATATACTCACGCCAAATTTTTGTCACTGCACCTATCGCTATATTTACTACCCCATTTGTTTGGTGGTAGGCTTTCTTGCCTATAGTTAAAACTTCTATAATATCCTCATGTACTTTTACAGACGCGATACCCGCATTTCTATTTATGGTATAAATATTATTTATGCCTTGATACTCATTAAACATATCAAACAATATATGAAAATGGTGCAACTGCTCATGGATTACATTGCTAAAATATTCAAATTCCTCAATAGTCTCGGCATAACCTATCACGCTGGTAAATGTATCAAACACATCAAAAAACATAACATTAAACCGTTCGTAGTTTTCTTCTTCATAAGAAGCACAGCCCATAAAAACCAAAAGAATAAATAAAACCATAAATTTATACATCTTCATCCCCCATTAATTCTATTAAAAGCAGGAATAATAATTTTCAAAAACATCCCGGTGACTGTCCCAAAAACTGCACCGGTAATAATAAGCACAGGAAAATAAAAAACAAACAATCTAAAATCCCAAAGAAAAATGCAAGCAACAACAAGCTGTCCAACATTAAAGCCAATAGCACCCGCAACGCTATAAATAACATAAGAAATCCTTTGCCTAAACATAAAAAAAAGCACAAGCATAATAATAACCGAAAAAACCCCACCGGAAAAACTTAAAAGCCCGGCAACAGGCCCACGCAACAAAAATCCAAAAAGGGCCTTTAGACCCACCATAACAAACGCATCTTTTTTACCGACAAAAAAAAACACATACATAACAATAACATTAGCAAGCCCAATCTTACTAAACTGAGGAGGCAACATAGGAAGCGCGGGCATAGCTCTCTCTATCAAAAGTAAAACAAAAACCATAGCAAGCATCATACCCATAAATGTAATCTTTTTTACATCAACCACCCAAAGCCCACCCCTACCTGTTTTTTACGAACAAATCTATCCCGGCACTATCCGCGTCTTCTCCTAAAATAGCCAAAACCGTATTGTTTGGCAAACAAACAGCCATTTGCCCGACGCGGCGTAAAAACCCCACATGCACGCACACCTTATCAGGGCAATCCGACTCCAAAAACGCAATTTGCCCATCTCTAATCTCAAACACAATATTTTCATTAGACGGCAAAGTAAATATCAAATCATCATCAAGGCTAAAAGTTGTAACACCAAAGAGACATGTAATCTGCGCAAAAACACCATCATCCCGCCTAAAAAAATAACGAGAAACCAGCAACAGTCCGCCCAAAATCAGAATAATACCTACAATAATAAAATCTTTTTTTGTCAAATCGCCACCCGCCCCCACGAAATTTTATGCTAAAAAATATACTTTGTAAACCCTGGGGAAATGCGCTTAAAGCAAAAAAGTTTGACAACGACAGGGTGGGAATGGTATTATCCCCACAACAGACCATCGGTCGGTCTACAATTCCTTTTTAAACGATAGGAGTGGTATATATGTCACGACGCATTGACCCGCAAAAAACTATTGCAAACATTCTCACGGTCTCGGAAAAGCTCTTTTTGGAAAAAGGCTACGAAAAGACAACAACACAAGAGATTGTAAATGAAAGCGGCTTATCAAAAGGTACGATTTTTCACCACTTCAAATCAAAAGAGGATATTTTGTCCGCAGTACTGGAAAAGCATAACGACTACACGGCAAAGGATATGCACAGATGGCTTTCCGAAATGGAAACATTGACATCGAGAGAAAAAATCGAGGGATTGTTTAATCGGTTTTATGAAGAAGCAGAAAGAACGCCACTATCAAAGTTAGCACTCACCTCCCAAAGCTCTCGACTTATTCTTGAGGATTTGAGGGTATGGGAAAAAAAAATATCACCCATCATCACAACACTTATACAACAAGGCAATATCGACAAATCAATCAACACAGATTTCCCGGAAGAATGCGCCCACCTGTTTAATTTGCTGTTTTGTCTATGGTGTGACCCTGTCACACTCGCCTGCGATGCAGAAGGTTTGCACAGACGTTTGCGTTTTATCCAACACACAATGAGGCTACTGGGTGTCGATGTTGCAAGCGACGAGTTTATAGAAAAATCTATGAAGTTTGCAGAAGACCTATATAAAAAATAGCGCGAGCGCGCTTCGAAAGAGGGATGATTATGAAAATCAAAAACAACCGTATATGGCTATTAGTTATTATACTGGTAAGCTACTTTGTCGTCGGATTTCCCGACGGCGCGTTTACTGTATCATGGGATGCCATGGAACTTGGCTTGGGCTTGGTCACATTTCACTCCGGGATTATTTTAGTGGGATATTCGGTGACATATACATTGGCGGGCATTATCCTTGCAAGCTTAAACCGTTTTATAAAATTACAGACCATATATCTGTTTGGGCTTATCATTATGGCATTGGGTTTCGTAGGGCTTGCATTTTCTGCAAACTTCATTATGGCGTTGATTACAATAACCGTTTACGGATTTGGCACGGGTGCCATGGCATCCAGCATGAATGCCTATATGGCAAAACATTTTAGTGCAAAACAGAATAACTTGATGCACTTTTTTTGGGGAGCCGGAGCCGCTGTTAGTCCGCTCATCATGGGACGATTGTTGGTTTTGGACTTTAGCCAAACTTATGTACCGGGTGTGGGATATGATTTTAATGTATACGAATACGGCTGGACAGCAGGTTATCTTGTAATTGCAGGTATCGTAGGAATTGTAGGCCTCATGCTGCTCATCAGTATGTACAAAAAAATCTGGATTGATGATGACGGTCGAGCAGACGAAGCGGTACAAACACATGAGACGAGCGAGCGAAAAAAACACCTCACAAAAAAATGGCATGAAGCGGTAGAAATTCTTACATTTTTCTTTCTTGGCGGCACAGATTATACGGTTGTATTCTTTACCAGCACTGTACTCATGCGTGAGCGGGGTTTTACCATTGCAGAGGTCGCGATATTCTCTACTATGTATTATGTAGGGATGACGCTTGGTCGTTTGGTCTTTGGCTGGCTTGCAAAATGGCTCAAAGAAATCACGATTATCCGCATCGGTATTGTCATTGCTGTCACAGGGGTTTTGACACTATGGTTTACCAGTAGCATTGTGGGTATGGCCTTTGCCGGATTTGGGCTTGGCCCATTGCTCCCCACCCTAGTCTGCGACACGTCAAATCGCTTTAAACCAAAGCTGATTTCAAAACTGGTGGGTTATGAACTTGCAGCATTTGGTGCCGGTATTGCGGTTTTGTTTTTCATCACCAGCGTGGTTTTGACTTTGACAACATACGAAGCATTATTCCCCATCGTCTTATCTTTTATATTATTAGTATTCCTATGCAATGAAATATTGCAACGCGCATGGAAAACAAGCTAGACGACTGTTTCTTGTATACCTTCTGCAATAGCATATGCAACTTTATCTATGTCCAGCTTTGCCATATCCTGAGGGTTGTTTAAATATGCTACTTCCAACAAAACCGTAGGCATGTGGGTAAGACGAAGAATGCCAAAGCCATCCAATCCTTTTGGATTTACATTCGTAAAAACGCCGTGATTTTGCAATCCAAGAGACGCAAGGCGGGCTAAAATTGCGTCTGCAAGCTTTTTTGCCCGCCCATTCCACATAGTAGCATCCCTTATACTCACAAACGCCTCAGAGCCTGTCTCCGGGGTGCCATCATTACTATTTAGGTGTATTTCTACCACTGCATCTACATTGTTATCGTTTGCAAGCTTTGCATCGTGTGTGATACTACGCTCTGTGTCGGTTACGTGATTATTGATAACCACGTAACCCCACTCCCGCAGAATCGCCGTTACTGCATTCGAAATAGCCAGCGTAAAGACTTTTTCTTCATGCCCGTTTGCTCTTGCTCCATGGTCGCTTCCTCCATGCCCTGCAAATACCGCTATTTTTTTTGCCACGAGATTACTCCCTCTCATATGGCCAAGAATTTATACCGCCAAAGTCATAAACATTTGTATATCCCATGGAAATCAGCTCATAAACCGCGTCGCGACTTCTTACGCCGCTACGACAGTAGACAAGTATCAATGCATCCTTGTCTGCAAGCACCGTCCCTGCTTTATCACGTATCGTATAGTTTGGCAACAAAATAGCTCCCGGTATCCTGCCTGCATCAAATTCTTCTGGCGTTCTTACATCCACGATAATTGCATTTGATTTCATTTTTTCTCGTGCTTCCGATGCAGTTATAAAATAGTTCCTGTTCATTTCGATTTCTTCCCCCCTAAAGAAACGCGTATCTATCGCGTTTTCTTCATTTTCATATGGCACTTTATATAGTGAAAATTCACTGTAGTGCCATGCCGTGGCGAGAATAAAGATTATAATAAATGATATAATTTTTATTTTCATGGCAAATTGCTCCTGATTTTATAGTATGCAAGGGGGGTAAAATTGGTGTTTTCAGAGGTCGCCTAAAACGCCTTGTACTCGAAAATGGAAAACAAGGCGCGGTTATCACTATCTTCACCGTTTGATGAAGCGTACATACCTATTGTGTTACCTACAAAACCACCTGCGACATCTGTACTCAACATCCTTGCATCGACTGATAAAAGGATGTCAGTATCACTGACAGCATCAGTACCAAAAGTAAATTCCATTACCTGTTCTTTCGCACAAACCCTAAGATATAGGGGTTTGTCAGAGTTAACAATTGGACTTTCGTACAAGGTTGTAAGCACTTCGTTTTCGCATTTTATTATTTTTATTAAATCTTTTGTTTGCACAAATTGATAGTGAAATTTTCTGCTCTGAAATATCACAAGTCCGGCGCATTCATTTTCATTTTTTGGAGAAAACTGCATTTTTGCCACGACCTCAAAGCTTTTGTGTTGTTGGCGGACACAGAGGTAGCTTACGCTTTCCTTTTCAATAATTTTATTCTTGTTTAAACGAAGATGAAGCCCATCCGTATCGAGTTTATGGTCATCAGGGATGGGATTGCGAAGATGTAACAGATTGATGGGGAGCTTAGACGCACCAGTAAAGTCAAAGCTCGTGCGCTGATGAAATGTCACCGGAGGCAAGTCGGGGAATCGTTCTGTAGAACGCACAAGCCCTACTCCATAGTTAAACACAGGCCAGTCATCCTCCCATGCAACAGGCACAAGAAAGGTCTCGCGTCCGAGGTTTCTGTATCGCCCGCCATATGGACGTGATGCCAGCAACACCGCCCACCATTCTCCGTGTTGCGTCTCTACAAGGTCTGAGTGGCCTACGTTTACTATAGGATAGTCCCTGCCCAAATGACGATGTGTCAGTATAGGATTTGACTTATGACCTTCGTAATAACCGGTTAATGTTTTGCTGCGAGCTACAGTGATTGCATGTTCGTGACCTGTGCCGCCTTCGGATATAAGCAGATAATACCAGTCACCTTTTTTGTAAATATGTGGGCCTTCAGGCCATACTGCATTTTTTAGCGCGCTATGCCAGATTACATGGCGTTCGCCCACCAGTTTCATTTCTTTAAGGTCAAGTTCTTGTAGGTATATATCATTGTCTCCATAGTATTTGCCGTCGGGTTTTTCGCATGTACCGTGGTAGTAACACTTGCCATTCTCAAAGTACAGCGATGGGTCTATACCAACTGCCCCCTCCAAAAAGAATGGCTCAGACCATGGCCCTGCCGGATTTTTTGCAGTAACAATAAAGTTTCCGCCGCCTGATACATTGGTGGTAATCATATAAAAAATACCATCGTTGTATCGGATAGTAGGTGCAAATATACCTTGGCTAACCTCAGTATTGGCCAAAGGCAGCTGCGAATCGCGTGTCAAAACATTGCCTATTTGCTTCCAATGCACCAAGTCTTTGCTATGAAAAATCGGCACACCCGGAAAGTAAGCAAAAGTAGAAGTAACAAGGTAATAATCTTCATCCACCCTGCACACCGATGGGTCAGGATAAAATCCGGGCAAAATCGGGTTTTCGAAAGTTTGCATAATTAACACTCCTCTTTTATAAAATTGCTGTTATAATAACATGGACAAATGTTAAGAAAAAGAGATGGGAGCGTTCAAATGAAAAAATATTTTTTAGGCGTGGATGGCGGCAATACAAAAACGGACTATGTACTATTCACAATCGACGGCAAATATGTAGACATGTTGCATACAAGCACATGCAGTCATGAGCAATTTGAAAACGGTTTTGACGGAATGGAATCAACGATGCGTGATCAACTAGACGAAATTCTATCCCGCAATGACATAAAAGTGAAAGATATTGCAGCTGCGGGCTTTGGTTTGGCTGGTGCAGACTTGCCGTGGCAGGTAAAAGAACTAAAAAAACGTGTAGAAAAAATAGGTTTTACCAAATACGGATTGGCTAACGACGGTATTTTGGGTATCAAAGCAGAGTCAGAAAGCGGTGCAGGCATTTGCGCAGTTAACGGAACAGGCACAGTTGTAATAGGAATAAACGGACGTGGAGATATTTTGCAAATCGGCGGTGTAGGCCCTCTATCCGGAGATACCGCCGGAGGGAGTTACATCCGCGACAGAATCATTGCAACATTGTATGATTTCCATTATCGTTGTGGTGAGGACTCATCGATGTTTAATGATGTGTTGGAGTTGCTCCATGCCGAACCACATGATTTGTTATCAGTGATGGGCGATTATGACATGCTGACTATGTATATGCGAGACATAATAAAACTGGGAGCGAAGGCCGCCATGGAGGGTGACAAGACGGCAAAAAAAATATTCGACGACATAGGCATAAGCATCGGAAAATCAGCCGCAGGATGTATCAACCGCTTGGATTTTACGGGTCAAGGCACGGCAGATTCTCCGCTTACAATCGTACAAGTGGGAAGTATATGGCACAAAATCCCCTACGAGGGTATGAACGCCTCCTTCCTAAAAACAGTGCAAGATTTAAGCGGCAAACAATGCAGAATCCTTCCGCTGGAAACAACAGCCGCAGTAGGAGGCGTATTATGGGCAAAAGAAATCGCAGACAAGGAAATCCCGTCTGCGACATTTAGGAGCAGGGTAGTTCAAGGGGCTAAATAGCCCCTTTTTTAATTCAAAATATTTATTCCCAAATACCTGCGTTTCTAAATTGCTCGGCATTGGCGCTTGTGATAATCGGAGAGTACATAACATTTATTTTGTCAAAAGATTCTCCTGCGAGAATCCGTGCCATTACTGCGACACCCTCCGCGCCTATTACGTTGGCATCATTATGGCCTGTTGCCCTAAAGTTACCGCCTTCGAGTATAGCTTGGATGGCAGGGTTTGCGCCGTCGATACCTGCAAAGAACATTTCGTCAGAACGCCCCGCGTCCGCGGCAGCAGATTGCGCACCAAAAGCCATTGAGTCGTTTTCTGTAAATACTACATCAATTTGCGGTAATCTGGCGAGCATGTTTTCCATTGCGGTCTTTCCGCCGTCGGTAGACCATCCGGCAAAGTCAGGAGATACCTCAATATTAAAATTGCCTGCTGCATTAAGAGCCCTCGTTACGCCAGCGGTGCGATTTATACCGATTGTGTTTTCCGGCGGGCCGCCTCTGATGATGACCGCTGTACCACCTTCAGGCAGACGAGAAACAATATATTCTCCGATTTGCCCACCCATGAACTCGTTATCAGGGCCTACCCATGCGGTAAAGTTTTGCGAATCAAACATGCGGTCTACAAGTACAACAGGAATGCTTGCCGCTTCGGCAGCGTCGAGTGCGGCAGGTATGTCATTAAACCAAGCACCGGAAATAATAATACCGTCTACACCTTGCGCGATAAAATTTTCTACATGAGCTACGAGCTGTGCATCGTTGCCGTCAGCATTTGTTGCGTGCATAGTCCAGCCACGCTCTTCGCCGGCCGCTACCACAGCATTGCGCATCCCGGTAAAATAATCACCCAGAGCAAGGTTTGCCATGCCGATTACGATTTCACCATCATCGTCATTTCCGCAAGCGGTGAAAAGCCCCATCAACATAACCACCGCAATCACTAATAAAAATCTTTTTGCTTTCATTTTAAAAGCACCTCCATAAATTTTTTATTTTAGTCACATACTCATCCTCGTTTTTTTGAGCCGGAGCTGTGAATTAAAACCACAATGATAATAATCAACCCTTTTAGAATCCATTGCCAATACGTATCCACATTGCGCAACGATAAAAGATTGTTCATTACTGCTAAAATCAAGACACCAAGCAGAGTACCCTGTATTGTACCTTTTCCGCCTGAAAGGCTTGCACCGCCTATTACACATGCGGCTATTGCGTCGAGTTCAAATGCGCCACCGAGTGACGGCTGTATATTTCCAAGCCGAGAAGCGAGTAAAATACCGCCCAACCCGGAACATATGCCGGAAATCACATATGCAGTGATAATACCCTTTTGTACAGAAATCCCTGCGAGCCTAACTGTTTCGCGATTGCCACCGATAGCGATTATGCTACGACCAAGAGGCGTAAGATTCAAAAAAATCGCCCCTATGATAAACATTGCTACCATAATCATCGCAGATATTGGTATCCCAAAAGCTACGGCAGAGCCAAGCGTGGTAAATGCAGGGAAAGCACGTGTGCTAATCGACATTTCGGAAACAACATATATCAACCCGCGTATAAGTGTCATCATCGCCAAGGTGACAACAAACGGAGCCAGCTTAAACCTTGCAATAATAAAGCCATTTACAAATCCCCAAAACGCTCCCGTTCCTATGCCAAGTAAAAACGCCGCCCATATAGGTAAGCCCCAATGAACTGTTGCAGTGGCGGCAATGATGGCCGAAAACCCAACTACAGAGCCTACGGACAGGTCTATCCCGCCTGTCAAAATAACAAAAAGCATTCCTAGAGACAGCAGTCCGGGTATTGTCGTCATCTGCCGCATAAGGTTTGTGAGGTTTGCGGAGGTAAAGAAAACGCCGCTTGTTAAAGGATTGGCGATAAGCGCGAGTACAACAATCACTAATGTTAAAATAATCGGCGCGGTTACGTCCTTACCCGAAATCACTATTTTTTTCATTATTTAATGCCTCCAATCGCATATGCCAAAACTTCTTCTTCATCGGTATCTGCCGCATTCAGCTCTTTTACCAAACACCCCTCTCGCATAACCAAAACCCTATCCGCCATAGATATTGCCTCCGTTAAATCAGAAGAAACCATCAAAATAGAGATGCCTGACGACGCAAGCTCATCAATCTTTTGATATATCTCTGCACGAGTTGCCATATCTACACCGCGGGTCGGCTCATCCAATATCAGAATCGAAGGATTTGTTAACAGCCACTTAGAAATAACAACTTTTTGCTGGTTGCCTCCGGAAAGCTGCCATGCCTCCATTACCCGACAATGTGAAGGCTGTATAGAAAACTCATTTATCATAGCCTCTGATTTGTTTCGCCTCTCAGATAATGAAAGAAAAAAGCCGCGCATAGTAGCTAAGTTTACATTCTCGTTAACATTATGCATAAGTACAAGTCCCGTGCGCTGTCGGTTTTCGGTTACTAGGGCAAGCCCGCTTTCGATTGCTTTTGCAGGTGAGTTGAATGACTTTGCTTCACCGCCAATAGAGACACTACCACTTTGCAATCGCCTTGCCCCAAAAATCGCTTCTACAAGCTCACTGCGCCCTGCGCCGACTAGCCCAAAAAGTGATAAGACTTCACCCGCTCGCAGTCCAAAGCTTACATCTTTAAATTCCCCGACTCGGGTTAGCCCCTCTGCCGCTAATGTAATTCTTCCAAAAGACTCACGACGTTTGGGATAAATAACATCTATCTTTCGACCCGCCATGAGTGTAATGATTTCATCTTCGGTCACTTCTTTCGGGTCCAACTCGGCGACAAAACTACCATCTTTTAAAATTACAATCCTGTCGGCCAAATCTAAAACCTCTTGCAATCTATGCGATACATACAAAACAAGGGTGCCTTGGTCACGCAACCGCCTAACCAATGAATATAGCGAGTCCAAATCCGACCCCGAAAGCACTGCAGAAGGCTCATCGAGTATCAAAATTTTTGGATTGGAAACCAATGCTTTTGCGATTTCTACCATCTGCTGTTTTGCAATTGGCAAATCAAGTATTTTTGATGTCTCATCAACAGAATTAAAACCGACAGATGCGAGTATTTTCTTAGCACGGACACGAGCAGTTTTCCAATCAATAAAACCACCACGCATAGGCAAAACGCCCAACAAAAGGTTTTCTGTCACCGATAATTCAGGCACCAAAGATAATTCCTGATACACAGTGCAAATTCCGCTATTAATAGAGTCGCGAGGTTCTTTTAGATTTAGCGGCGTACCGTCCATTTCCAAAGTACCCGAATCTTTTGTAACGGCTCCTGCTAAAATTTTGATAAGCGTAGATTTGCCTGCACCATTTGCTCCGACAATCGCCACGACTTGGCCATAATCGGCACTAAGGTTAATGCCGTGCAAAACTTGTGCAAATCCGTATGACTTACGTATATCCCGAAGCACTAAAGACATTTTTTCACGCCCTTAAACCTCAAAAATAAATTCTATTTCTACTGTAATATCACCGGGCAACTCGTTTGCACCTATGGCAGAACGCGCACCCACACCTCGCTCTTCGCCAAAAATATCCGACAGTAGCTGTGATGCTCCATTTGCGACTTCCGGTTGTCTGCCAAATCCCTCCGCACTTGCCACAAACACCAGTAGCTTGACCACTGATTTTATTTTATTCAAATCGCCTATGTGGCGATGGAGATTGCTTAGAGCATTAAGCACACAAAGACGAGCCGCATGTTGTCCCTCTTCAATTGTACGCTCTTTCCCCACTTTGCCTGCTATTAATGGCACGCCGTTTTCTGTTGGACCTTGTCCGGAAACATATAACATATTTTCCACCTGTTTGACCGGTTTAAAAATCCCTGCCAGTGGGGGTGGAGCAGGCAATGTGATTTGCAGTTCTTCTAATTTCTTATAAATATCCATGTTTTACACCAACCCATCATTTTTTTTCATTGTTTTTTCTTACCATATCCAAGAGATTGTAAAAAGTATATTTAGTAATCCCTAAGGCTTCACATATTTTTTCTCCCGCTTTTGTGATTAAAAACACGCCTTTTTTGTCAAGAAATTCTATGAGCCGCATTTTATCGTCCTTTGTCATTTCCTCAACAGGCTTGCCGATAAAGCTGACTCCGCGCTCAAAAATATTTTCTGTCAGGTCATGTATATTGCTTGCATGGAACTCCTCGACATTTGTGCCTGCCGACTCTAAGCCTATATTGTATCTGTTTTGGTTATGAAGATATGTCTCAAACCGCAAGCTTTCAGTAATATCCATGTTAACGCAAACAGAGTATCTGACGTTTTGCTCTTCATCTTTTAAATAAATGGAGGATGAACGCAAAATTTTGCCATCCCTTGTGGTAGTAAAATAGTTGAATTTGTCGCCATCTTTGACTGTACCTCGTATTACCTCAAGTCCCAGATTGCTACCGCAGTCACCTACCCTGCGACCTGTGACATGCCCATTACGTATATCAATAATAGTGCTATCATATGGCAAAGAAAGGTCGTGCAATACAATCTCGCAATTAGAGCCAAACTGCTGCTCAATTAAATTCACCACTTGTGTAAGTACATTTGTCATCGAAATCATTACAACCCGCCTCCGAAACGCAATATATCAAAACAAAACTTTGGTGTCAACGGTTTTTGTTGTGCATATTGCAAATTAATTGCACAAAAACGCCCTGTTACAATGTGGGATGTGACATATTATCACGCCATCCGCCAAACAAAAATTTTGTTTTCGTGTTTTTAAAATTCAACATAATCGGGAATACTGTAATAAACATCAATTTTTGGAAGTGATTATGATGGCAGAAAAATTTATCGTAACACCATGCGAGTCGTTACGAGGAAACATCGAAATCGGAGGAGCAAAAAATGCGGTGTTGCCTGTATTGGCAGCCGCACTTTTAACAGAAGAGTCATGCACACTACAAAACGTGCCTTCTTTGAGCGATGTGGACTCTATGCGCATCCTCATAGAGTCGCTTGGCGCGAAAACAACGACCACCGGAAAAGGAACAATACTCGTAGACGCAAGCAATATAACATCACTGGAAGCCCCTTATGAGACGGTTGGCAAACTACGCGCATCTTTTTTAGTTATGGGGCCACTACTTGCGCGATTTGGGCAAGCAAAAATTCCGCTGCCGGGTGGATGTCCCATAGGCTCACGACCTGTAGATTTGCATTTAAAAGGTTTTGCGGCGCTGGGAGCAGACATAGACCACTCCCATGGGTTTGTAACAGCCACAGCAAACAAATTGCATGGTGCAAAAATTTACCTTGACTTCCCCAGTGTGGGCGCGACAGAAAACATTATGATGGCCGCAGCTCTTGCAGAGGGGCAGACAATTTTGGAAAACTGTGCAAGCGAACCAGAAATAGTAGACCTTGCAAACTTTTTGAATAGCATAGGCGGCAAAATCCGAGGAGCCGGGACCGATACAATAAAAATAGAAGGCGTGTCGCGCCTTCACTCCAAAAATATAAAGCACAGCATAATCCCCGACCGTATCGAAGCGGGTACATTCATGGTGGCGGCCGCAATAACACGCGGTGATGTGACCCTCACAAATGTACTTGCCGACCACGTAAAGCCCGTTACTGCCAAGCTAAAAGAAGCAAATATTTTTGTAGAAGAGAGTGATAACGGTATACGTGTCTTTTGTGACAAAAAAATGGATGCAAAGGCGGCTGACTTAAAAACTTTACCATATCCCGGGTTTCCCACAGATATGCAGGCACAATTTATGAGCCTGTTAGCAACAGCAAGCGGCACAAGTGTTATTACAGAGACTGTGTTCGAAAATAGATTTATGCAAGTGGGTGAGCTAAAGCGCATGGGCGCGGAAATAAAAATAGAGAGTCGCAGTGCGATTATTGAAGGTGTAAAAAGTTTGACAGGCGCACAGGTAGTCGCGAGCGACCTTAGAGCAGGAGCCGCATTAGTCCTTGCCTCACTCCGTGCCGATGGAATAACCGAAATCACAGGCATCCACCACATAGACCGAGGCTATGACCATCTGGAGTTACAACTAAACCAACTAGGCGCGAGAATCGAAAGGGTGAGTGAAAAAACAATAGACACACAAGCATAAATAATGCATAATTGAATCCATGCCTTAATGGTCGGATGGCAGAAACGAGGTGTATGGATGAAGTCAATCTTTACAACAAAACTGTCTTTGATACTCATAGTCCTATCTATTGCCAGCGTGTTCTTCATATGGTTAGTTACAAACATATTTGTCAGAGACGTATTTTACGAAAATTTGCGTCAGTCTGCCATGCGAGACCAAGCTGTGTACGCCAGTGATATAGATGAGTGGTTTGCGGTTGCGAGGGAAAGGGTGCGCAGCCTTTCTGTAGTTATACCACTGCTGGCAGACGAGGACGCAATGGAAGAGTTGGCAATTAGCTTTGTGGAAAGCAACGAGGCTATCGAAAATGTTTTTATTGGGTTTAGTGATGGCCGTATTGTTAATGGGGTCGGCTGGGTTGCTCCGGAAGGGTGGTCATCAACGGATAGACCGTGGTACATAGAAGCGCGTGCCGTGCCGGTAGGCGATATTGTTGTTACAGGGTCTTATCTTTCGTATGCCAGCGGGAATATCGCCGTTTCTGTTGCTACGTATGTACCGTATCTTGGTGGCGTTGGAGCAACGGTAGGCACAGCTATTCCGATTAATACAATACTCGAAAAAATTTCACAGCACCCTGTGATGGCAGAGGGCTACTTGATTTTGGTAGACATGGCAAATAATGGCGAAATCATTTTGCACGCAAACGAAGCATATAATCCGTCTCCCTACGGTATAGCAAAAAACATCGGAGATATTTATAATGCGGATGTTTTTTTGCCTCATTTGTGCAACACAAGCATTGTGCAATTTTATGATATGCATCTTGGCTCTTCTTATATGATTACGTTGCCGCTAGAAGAGGTGGACTGGACACTGATTGCAATAATACCTACCGCAGCAACTGATGCCACTGTTGCCAGATATACATATACCATATTGGCGGTTTTTGTTGTTTTGGTCTTGTTGATTTTGAGTATTGCGATTATTGCAATGAACTTCTTTAAAAACATTGAATCGCTAAAGCAAGAAGAATCAAAACTACACCAGACAATAGATGAAAAAAACACCACCATGGAGATGCTAAGCCTTTTTATTGACCATATGCCGCTTGGATGCAGTTTGCGCACAAATGATTTTGAAATAATAGATGGAAATAAAACGGTACTGACCATGTTTGGTTTAGATGACAAACAATCATATCTCGATAACTGGAGAAAGCTCGTACCGACCTACCAGCCCGATGGCACCCTGTCCTCCGAGCTAATGCAAAAGCATATCAAAATCGCAATGGAGACTGGACATACAAATGTAGAATGGATGCTGCAAAAGCTTGATGGTACACTAATCCCTGCAGAAAGTACAATAGTACGTACAAAATGGCGTAACCATGATGGCATGGTGGTGTTTGTTCGCGATTTGACAGAAATATATGACTACAAACGAGAAAAGGAAGAAATGTTGCACAAGCTGGAAAGGGCATTAAACGAAGCAAAAGTAGCAAACAGAGCAAAGAGTAATTTTTTGGCAAACATGAGTCACGAAATAAGGACACCTCTAAACGCCATCAAAGGCATGATGACAATAGGGAAGCTATCTTCTGACCAGGGCAAAAAGAATCAAGCTTTTGAGCGAATAGAAACAGCCTCTGACTTCTTGCTGGGGATTATCAACGATGTATTGGAAATGTCAAAAATCGAAGCGGGCAAATTTGAGTTAAACAACGCCCCATTCTCATTGAATAAGGTCGTCGCAGATGTCGCAGATATTTTGAGTATACAAGTCAACGCGAAAAATATCATACTGGAAACAAATATTGATGAGACAATTCCTAAATCCATAATAGGAGACAAAACCCGCATGTCGCAGGTTTTGACAAATTTATTAACAAACGCAATAAAATTCACTCCGGACGATGGTGTAGTCAAATTAAATATTAACCATAAAAAATTAAGTAACAAAGAGCTGGTACTACGTGCCGAGGTTAGTGACACGGGCATCGGGATTTCAAAGGAGCAACAAAGCAGGCTGTTTGACGCATTTGAACAGGTGGAAAACGACTCGTCGCGCAAGTATGGCGGCACAGGTCTGGGGCTTGCCATAACAAAGAAAATTGTAGAGCAAATGGGTGGCAAGATTACTGTGGAGTCGGAGCTTGGTCATGGTGCGACTTTTAAATTCACCCTGTTTTTTGGCATTGATACATCAAATGAATCACCCCAAAACACCATGCTCCAAGCAATCGAAGATATTTTTAAGGGTAAGCGAATCTTGCTGACAGACGACGTGGAGCTTAACCGCGAAATTGTAATGTCATTGCTGGAGCCAACAGGCATACAAATCGACTGCGCCACAAATGGTATGGAAGCATTAAGCATGTTCCAAAATGCAAAGGAGAGCTATGATACAATCCTCATGGACATACAAATGCCACATATGGATGGTCATACAGCCACGCGCCGCATCCGCGAGTTGCCGTTTGACTGGGCAAAGCAAATCCCCATCATCGCAATAACAGCAAACGCATTTCAAGAGGACATAGACCAATGTAAAGAAAGCGGCATGAACGACCATCTAGGCAAGCCGCTGGATATAAAACTGGTAATACAAAAATTGGATAGATATTTGACAAAATAGGGGGAGACATATGAAACTTTATGTAATGCAATGTGGTGTGCTGTACAGCGAAAAAGGCGTTTTTGTAAAAGGCTGTGATGGCATAAAATTTGATGTTCCTGTACCATACTTTCTAATCCAACATGAAAAGGGCTATGTTCTATTCGACTCAGGTCACAACAAAAACACCATAACAAACACAAAATCACTAAACTCTGTCATACTCGACTCGTTTTGTCCTGCTGAATTTGGTGACGGGTTTGTGTTGGAATCTTTAAAAAATCTGGGCGTTAGTCCCGAAGAAATCGTGTACCATGTATGTTCGCATCTGCATTTTGACCATGCGGGCGGCGTAGGGCTTTTTCCGAACGCCACATATGTAGTGCAAGAAGAAGAACTGCTCTTTGCCAACTCCCCTCCCCCTGCGATGGAGGCCGTCTACTTTCGTGAGGATTTTGACAAAGAGGTAAAGTGGTTAAAGCTTAGGGGAAACAAGGACAATAAATATGACCTTTTTGGAGATGGAAAACTAATCATATACTACACGCCCGGCCATACCCCGGGTACACAGTCACTACTGGTAAATCTGGAAAAATCACCACCTGTGCTACTGGCTCAAGACGCATGTTTTACGGAAGAAAATCTAAACGAACAAAAACTACCGGGCGCAGTAAACAATGGTGAGCAGTACATGGAAACATTAAAGATATTTAAAAAAATGCAGGATAATGGTGTAAAAATCATCACCGGCCATGACCCCATACCTTGGCAGGGACTAAAAAAATCACCTGAGTTTTATGCCTAAAAACGGACTAAAGATTAATGAGCCGCAACTCGTTGACAGGCTTGTTAACATTTTGTCTGCTCGTAAATATTTCTGTTTCTATTGCCAAAAACTCGCCGCTGATGTATTCCTTAAATATTTCGGCGGCGTTTTCTATTTGGCTTTCTTCTAATTGTATGCAGTAATATATCCCCTGCGGAATTGTTTCTTGATTTTCAGTTTTACGAGGTATTTCTATAAAATAGCTGTACATATCATTCTTACGCATTATGCCGTATTCAAAAAAACCAAAATCATCCTCCGCCCAAGATATATCCCCATAGGATTTTAGCATTTTCATTCTGTCTATGTTTTCTAATGAGTCACCGCAGGGTAATGTACTAAAATTTTTTTGGGGAATTTTTCGAGTATATATTTGCTCGAGATTATGCTGTTCTGCCAATTCAATCTGTTGCTCTGCCTTGTCGATTAGCTCTAGCCCTTTTTTCAGTGAAACTATTTTTTTTTCTGCGATTTCGCGTCCTTTTTTTAAAAATTTTATTAAATCCATTGTGCCGTCGTTATCTACAAACTTCGACATTTCTGACAGGGGAATGTCCAACTCTATACATAGCATTATCATTTCGACCATATGTGACTGGTCCAATGTGTAATACCTGTATCCCGTATCGGGCGATACATAGGCAGGCTTTAATACATTAATCCGTTCATAGTAACGAAGAGACTTTATGCCTGCACCTGTTATTTTTGACAAATCACCTATGGATATGAGATTACTTTTTCGGCTCATAAAAGCCTCCTCATTTAATAAAAAAGTATTGACTCTCCCATAATGGTACACATTACAATCGCCTTTGTCAAAGAGGTGATACTATGTCAAAGTTTTTGGAACATATGAAGCCATATCACGGTATGATGCTTGCAGTGGTTGTATTTCTTGCAGTAGAAGCGTATATCGCATTGATTTTGCCCGGGTATATGGCGGATATAGTCAATGACGGCGTTTTGCCCGGTCATTTGCCCGTGATTTGGCGCAACGGTTTGATTATGCTTGGGCTTACTTTTTTTAGTGTTTTTGTTGCGGTAATTACGGGTTTTTTTACGGCAAGGACTGCGGTTGGTGTATCAAATGACCTAAGGGAAGCTGTCTATGAAAAGGTACTTAGTTTTTCTGATGCCGAGATTAATCGCTTTAATACATCGTCGCTGATTACACGAACCACAAACGATATTACACAAGTGCAAAACACGCTCATGATGGCGATACGCCAGTTTATCTACGCGCCAATAATAGCCATAGGTGGGATTATCCGCGGACTGGAGCGCAGTACGGATTTATCATGGATTGTGGTGGGGGCTACGGCAATCATGCTTACACTTATGGGGATTTTGTTTTTTATTGCATTACCGAAATATAAAAAATGGCAGGATTTAATAGACCGTGTCAATCAGGTCTCGCGTGAAAATCTAAGTGGAATTTTGGTCGTGCGTGCATTTTCTACACAAGCATTCGAGAAGGGGCGTTTTGGAAAGGCAAATAGTGACTTGGCAAGCACAGAGCGTTTTGTCAACCAGACTTTTGCCTTTATGACACCGATTATCTCGCTTGTTTTAAACCTGACAACCGCACTTATTGTATGGGTAGGTGCGCATCAGGTATCGGCGTTCCGGGCCGATATTGGTGATATTTTTGCCTTTTTGCAATACGGAATGTTAATTATATTCTCGTTTTTGATGATTTCTATGATGTTTATTTTTGTGCCGCGTGCAGTGGTCAGCATGAATCGTATAAATGAAGTTTTGCATACAGACGGCAGTATTTTTTATAGCGAAAATCCCAAAACCTTCTCGTCGGATTTTGATGGGACGGTTGAGTTTAGGGATGTGACCTTTAAATACCCTGATGCACAAGAGGATGACGAAAATGTGCTGGAAAACATATCGTTTGTTGCCCGCCCCGGTGAAACAACCGCCATCATCGGTGCAACGGGTGTAGGCAAATCTACGATTTTCAAACTTTTGCTACGGTTCTTTGACGTAACCGGTGGCGGTATATATGTCGGCGGCTTAGACATCCGCGATGTTAATAAAGAAGAACTCCATCACAAAATCGGATATGTATCACAAAAAGCATCACTTTTTACAGGCACAATCCGCTCAAACCTACTCTATGCAGACAAAAATGCCACAGAAAAAAAAATAAAAACCGCCGTAGAGATTTCGCAATCAGTGGCATTCATCGAGTCAAAACCTGACGGCTATGACTCAAATGTTGCTCAGGGTGGCTCAAACTTCTCAGGGGGCCAAAGGCAGCGGCTTTCTATTGCGCGGGCATTGGTCAAGGATGCACAAATAAATTTATTCGATGACAGCTTTTCGGCATTGGATGTAAAAACCGATGCACTTTTACGCGCCGCGCTAAAAAAGATGGATAATAAAACGACAATCATAATAGCACAGCGAGTTTCTTCCATAATGGATGCAGACCAAATCCTCGTCCTCGACCATAGCAAAATCGTGGGCATGGGCAAGCATCATGACCTGATTAAAACCTGCGAAGTATATAGAGAAATAGCAGATTCACAGCTGTCGGAAGCGGAAGGCGAGGTGACGATATGAACGAAGATAGTGGCATGGACTCCATGATGGGACTCGGCGGCGAAGGTGTAGCAGAAAAAGCTAAAGACCCGGCAAAGACCATCCGCAAGCTCATCGCCTACCTTGCGCCACAGAGGGTCGCGCTTATATTTGTCATCATGCTCGCCATAGTCTCCACGGTGTTTGCCGTAATCGGTCCGCGAATTATGGGGCGTGTAACAACGACGCTCGTAGACGGCATAGTCGCGCATTGGATGGGAACGGGTCTACTCACGGATTTCCGGCATATGGGCAATCTTACAATGATTCTCATCATCCTGTACATCATAAGCGCGCTCTGTAACTTTTTTCAAGAAATAATAATGGCAAGGCTTTCTGTAAAAGTGACATATGAACTACGAGAGAAAATTTCTGAAAAAATGCATCGCTTGCCCATAAACTACTATGACACACGCTCGCAAGGAGAAGTATTGTCACGTATGACAAACGACGTGGACATGATTAGCCAAACGCTAAGCACAAACCTTACGCAGTTGATTTCTTCTGCCACTACAATAGTCGGCACATTGGTGATGATGATTACTATAAGCATTTCTATGACAGCCGCCGCGCTTGTTGTGATTCCACTTTCTATGTGGATAATGATGGTCGTGTTAAATAAGTCTCATGTGTTTTTTAGCAAACAACAAGAAGCCCTCGGCAGACTAAACGGCATAGTAGAAGAAACATACAGTTCGCATAATGTAGTGCGTTCCTACAATGGAGAACAGGATGCACTGGCAAAATTTAAGGATGCTAATAAGGACGTGCGTTCCTCAGGCTGGAAGGCGCAGTTTATGGCAAACATAGTCGAGCCGATTTTTGGGCTGGTGGGCAATCTCGGATATGTACTCGTCACAGTAATGGGTGGGTGGCTGGTGGTACAACGCGCCATTACCATAGGTGATGTACAGGCGTTTATACAATATATACAGACCTTCACGTATCCGCTGGGCGAAATCGGTGCGGCGGGCAACATGCTACAAGGTACGATTGCCGCCGCAGAGCGAGTTTTCGAGTTTTTGGAAGAAGAGGAAGAAGTCCCCGACCCCATCACCTCTGCTCACAAGGATAGCTACGAAGGCTATGTAAGCTTCCGAAATGTGCGCTTTGGCTACAGCCCGGACAAAATCATTTTGCATGATTTTTCAAAGGAGGTAAAACCCGGACAAAAAATCGCAATAGTGGGACCTACGGGCGCAGGCAAAACCACCGTCGTAAAACTGCTAATGCGTTTTTATGAACTCAATAGCGGCAAAATCCTCATAGACGGCATAGACTCCACCGAATTTTCTCGCGCAGAGCTACGACAAATCTTTGGGATGGTTTTGCAAGACACATGGCTGTACAACGCGACCATCATGGAAAACATCCGATACGGCTCACCACATGCCACCGACGAAGAGGTAATAGCCGCCGCGAAAGCCGCACACTGCCACAAATTCATACGCACACTGCCCGGTGGATACAATATGATTTTAAACGAAGAAGCATCAAATATCTCGCAGGGGCAAAAACAACTCTTTACCATCGCCCGCGTGATATTAAAAAACCCCGCCATTCTTATACTTGACGAGGCAACGAGTTCCATTGACACCCGCACCGAGGTACTAATCCAAGGCGCGATGAAGGAGCTGATGCGAGGACGCACATCCTTTGTAATAGCGCATAGGCTTTCTACCATAAAGGACGCTGATGTCATATTTGTCATGAAGGAAGGTGACATCATAGAGCAAGGCTCTCACGAAAAATTATTGGAGCAAAAGGGGTTTTATGCAGATTTATATAATTCCCAGTTTACCGAAGTAGCGTAAATAATCAAATTGCGCGCAAAGAGTGCGCATGTCAGGAGAAAAAACAGCATGAAAAAATTTTTAATCATTTTGACAGTTACCCTACTCCTAGTAGGGGGTGCGGCTACAGGCATTTATTTTATATGGCGAAGCACCGGGTATCTCACAACCGACAACGCCCGCGTCACCACAACACTTGTGGGGATTAACCCAACCATGCCCGGAACTCTCGAACGTTTTACGCTATACGAAGGCCGATACGTGACAGAAAATGAAATCATCGGATGGGTAGAAAACGCAGAAACAATGCGCGCACCCTTCGACGGAATCGTCATACACACAGGCGCACGTCAAGACCAGCAAGTCACACCCGCTGATACGCTGGCCGTCATCGCAGATATAAACAACATACACATACAAGCCAATATCGAAGAAACCGACATTGCTAATTTATATCGCGGTCTCCGCGTATATGTCACAATCGACCCCTTCGGTAGCCATGAGTTTATGGGATATATATCAGAAATTGCCCGAGTCACCAGCGCGGAACTCACGGGTCAAGCAATGTTTTTTAACACGGGAGGCACATTCACTCGTGTCACACACCTAATCCCCATCGAAATCACCCTGCATGACGACATCGTACTCGATAATTTTATAGGCGTTAATGCAAGGGTGCGGATTCCGATTAGATAAAGCGAGTTATTTCGCTATAGAAATGGAGAATAGAAGATGAATAAAATATTTTGCATGATGGCTTGTTTTGTTTGTTTGTCTGCTTTGCTCACGGCGTGTGCGTCCAACGATGTACTGCCCACCACAACGATTTTGGATAACCGGAGCAGCTCTACCCCCGACAGTATAACTGTACGCGGCGTGGTAGAAAGCGTAGAGAGCAGGAACATCTACTCCACATTAGGTTTTGTGGTGGAACGTGTGTATGCCGAGGTCGGTGACGATGTGACAGAGGGGCAAGTTTTGGCTGTCTTGGACACCGAGGATTTGAGTCTGAAAATTGCGCAACAAAAGGTAGAACTGGAGCTTGTCCGTCAAATGATGGAAATCATACCACCGCAACGCCAAGCAGAGCTGGAATCTATACGTCAGATGTCAACATTGGCTCCACGCAGACAGCAATCGGAGCTAAACCTGCATCGGCAAAACACCGCAAACATGCTGCAACAATCACAGCGCATGTACAACGAAGCCACCGAAAACTTGGCAAACAATACAAACATGCACATCATCAGCGCGGAAGCCAACCTCACCGTCGCGGAGCTAAACCTAAACTCGACACGCCTAAATTATAACATGGCTCGCGCAGATTACGACACGCAGAGCAACCCCCATGTGACAGCCGCAGAAAGTCTCGTAATCGGCACACGCCTTGCATTGGAAACAATCACAAACGACCACTATCGTCTACAACGGCTATATGAAGCAGGTGGTATTTCTCGAAACGACCTAAACCAAATAGAAACCGCTCTCACACATTCAACAAACGCTTATTCTGATGCCTTAACAAATCTACAAAATGCCAAAGAGACAGAACGCCGAAACTTAGAACAACTGGAAATCGCATTATACGCGGCGACAGCTACATTTCGTGACGCACAGTCTCTACTCGACACGACAAAACTAGCGGCGGTACAAGAACTCGACATGCTCCGCAGTCACCTCACCGCCGCAGAAATCGCCGCAAATATAGAGCCAATGGAAATCGCCGCAAATATGTCCATCATGGAAATCACAACAAACCTAACGGCGATGGAAAACGCAATCACACTGGAGCTAAAAGAACTGGCCGCCACATCAGAGCGTCTGGAAATCGCATTACAGCTGATGGAACGCCAGCTGGCAGATTCTATTATAATCGCACCGATAAGCGGCACTGTGACAGCCGCCATCGCCCGCGAGGGTTCCTCCGGCATGGGCCTAATGTTTGTTGTCGCAGATACAGAAAACCTCCGTGTTATCACCCATTTTCGGGAATATGACATACCATTGCTCTATCAGGGTATGGCAGTCACCATAGTGACCGACAACAGTAGTCACATCGGTACAATCCGTAGGATAAGCCCTGCAGCCGCCCTGCATTCCCATATAGTAGAGTTTGAAGTAGAAATCGAACTCCCTGCACAAACAGGACTACTCATAGGTATGAATACCAGAATTACACCGGGAGGTGCTGAATGATGTCAAAAATAATCGCATTTTTGCTTATCACAATCATTACAATCACGCCGGTGTTAGCTGAGCCGGCATCGGAGCCTGACAACCTGCTCGCCCGCATAGCAGAGCTCGAGGCACAGCTTGCGGCACTCACAGCGGCACTAAACACCCCACCTTTTGTAGACTTAGGCACAGTCCAACGACAACGACAAGAGGCAATACAGCTGGAGCGTTTTATGTTCCAAGCAAAATACTATGGCGCATGTTTGACCATCGCACACACCGACCTTCTCACATATCAGCACGAGCTTACAAAAAAACAATTAAATTTGGAATATGTACTCTACGACCTCGGACTCTCTACACAAAACAACATAAACGACATCCATACGACACTAAACAGCCTCTCGCGTCAAATAGAGCTAAACAACGAATTAATCCGCCCAAAACGTCGCCTCATCGAAACACGCCGCAACCGCGAAGGCTACGAGTTTATCGGCAACTTTCGTATACCTGTACGAAATAACGCCCTTGTTAGTTCTGCCGAAACTTTGCGTGAAAACCTGTTACGAAACAACACCGCCCTCATAGTCCTAAACAGCCATCTTAACCAAGCCGCATGGCAGGGCGCGTCATGGCAAGAAGTCCGCCTTCTCGAAGAACAACGCGACCTACTGACACGCCAACTGGAAATCGCGGCACTCACATCATGGAACAACTACCAAAATGCCAAATCTGCACTTGCTCTGACTCGCGAAACCCTTCCCCTACTCCAAGCGCGCCAAACATTAACAGAAGAAATGTACACATTGGGCGAAATAAGCAGTATGGAAAAAGCAAATATTCTATTTGCCATTCGAGTCGAAAAATTCCAAGCAGACCAATCGGCAATCGCATTGGCAATGGCAATAGCCGAAGTAAACTTTATGAGCCAAGGTGTAATCTAAGCTTACACAAAGTTTGCAGGGTTTAAACTCCCTAAAAACAGTCAATACTCCTAAAAATCGGCTAAGAGCCAAACAAAAATAGGAGGTGAGCGAATGAAAAACGTTCCCGAGAGCAGTGTTTTTCGGAAGAAAGGATTTTTCATCGCGCTGTATTCATGTTTAGGGGTAGTAGCAATATTGGCTGTGGTGGTGACATTTGCAAACAGAGGACTATCGTCAGGGTATGAAGATGAGTTGACGATATATGTAGGTGCTGATGGGGTAGAAAGCTACCTTGCACAGGCACAAGAAGAGGCATGGTTCCGCCCGCGTGCGACACCTGCACCGACACAGCCACCGGCACCCGTACCGACCCAGCCGCCGACCCAACCACGCGCACCCGAGCCACCACAGGCCGAAACGCCGGAGCC